>JAGHYP010000099.1 GCA_017743585.1 Chloroflexota bacterium | reverse complement strand
GCGTCTTGCAGCTTGCCAAGAAAGTCTTGGGATGCCTTGCAGGCTTCAATGGCTGCCTCAGCCTGCGCGCCGAGCAGCTCGCTAAAGGCTTCAATCAAGTAGCGCAGCCGTTTCACTTCAATGCGCAGCGCGTGCAGGCACTCGAGGCTCGCCGTCGGCAAGTGCGGCTCGTAGGCGCGCACGATGCCGTATTGCTTGTAGATCAGTCGCGGCGCGACCTCGCAGACGCGGCGCGGTGTCGGCTGATCGTCCGGCAACTCGCGAGCGGCCGCGAACGGCGTTTGCACAAAAGCGGCAAAATCGCTCAAAAAAGCGCTATACGTCGCGCTGCGCAGGTGATCGAGCAGCTGCGCGCGCAATTCAGCGTGCCGCTCGCTGAGCTGTGCATCGATCAGGCGCAATTCGCGACGCTCTGCAGCAGGCTGCTCTTTGGTGTATTCGGTTAGATGCTCGCGGTAAACATCCAGGTCGCGCACGCTGCCGAGCAAGGCTGCCGTCTGCTTGAGCGCAGCGCGCAACGGCTTGAGCGGACGCGCGCGGTAGTACGAGCGGAAAATGCGCAAGGTGCTGCGCAAGCGGCGCGTTGCAACGCGCATTTGGTGAACCGCCTCGCTATCGTCGCTCGCCAGCACATCGGCCTGCCTTGCTAGCATCTTGCCGAAGTGAAATGCCAATACCTTGCGCCCGCCCTCGCTCATCAGGTCATCAGCTTGCAAGTTCGGACGCTCAGGCGCCTCGAAGGCGATTGGCGCAATTATCCTTCCCACAGGCGTTCGAAAAACCTCACTTTCTTAACGTATGCTTAATTTTACCTGTTTTGCTTGAAAAAGGCGAGGCCGAGGTGAGCCGAAGCCTGATGACGAGGAAGCGGCGAGAGTTACTGCGCAGCTTGTGCAGCGCGCCGATTCATCGCTCTTCGCGCGCAAATTGCTGAGCGATCGAGCGATCTTGTGATTGTGTTCGGCAGCTTGGCGCAGCCTAGCTCAAGTCCCTAGTCTTTAGCGGCGTTATTAGGGCGCTCGCGCTCGCGAAAGCTGAGACAGATCGGGGTGCCGAGAAAGCCATAGGCTTCTCTGATTTGATTCTCAAGGTAGCGCTCATAGCTGAAGTGGAGCAGATCGCGGCTGTTGATGTAGAGCAGAAACGTAGGCGGATCGACGCACACCTGCGTGCCGTAATAAATCCTCAAGCGGCGACCAGCGCTGCTAGGGGGCGCATGGCGCAGTTGCGCTTCGCGCAGCAGCTTGTTGAAGGCGCTGGTCGGGATGCGCCTCAGCCGCTCTTCTTGCACGCGCGCTGCGGTCGGTAGGACAGTGTGAATGCGCTGGCCTGTTAGCGCGCTGATGAACAAGATCGGCGCGTAGCTGATGAAATCGAAGCGATGGCGGATGATGCGCGTGAATGCGTTCATGGTATGCTCGTCTTTCTCGATCGCATCCCACTTGTTGACGACGATCACGCAGCTGCGATGCGAGTCCTTGATCATGCCTGCGATGTGCGTATCCTGCGCCGTGACGCCTTCAGTGGCGTCTATGAGCAGCAAGGCTACATCGGCGCGCTCTAGCGCCCTCAGCGCGCGGATCACGCTGAATTTTTCGATGCCGGGCTCAATGCTGCCGCGCCGACGCAGGCCCGCTGTGTCAATCAACGTGACGGGCATGCCTTGCCAAGTCAGGCGGGTGTCTACTGCATCGCGCGTAGTGCCTGCAATCGGGCTGACGATGACGCGCTCCTCGCCGACCAGGCGGTTGAACAGGCTGCTCTTGCCGACGTTCGGCCGCCCAAGAATCGCGATCTTCAAGCTGTCATCCTGAGGCGCTTCGAAATCCTCAGCGGGCGCGCGGCGGAAGGCGCTTACAATGGCATCCAGCAGGTCGCCAGTGCCAGTGCCGTGCAGCGCGCTGATCGGGTAAACTGCTTCGCCGAGCCCGAGCGCGTAAAATTCGAGGGCGTCCATGCGGCGCGCCTCGTTGTCGGCCTTGTTGGCGGCGATGAGGATCGGCTTTTGCGCGCGGCGCAGGATATCGGCGACCTCTTGATCGGCGGCAGTGATGCCCTGCGCGGCGTCTACCAACATGACCACGACATCGGCATCTTGAATAGCGAGCAGGGCTTGCGCGCGGATTTGCGGCACGAAGTCAACGCTTGCCTCGGAGAGCGGCGCGGCATGTTTATGCGCTTCGTACATCTCAATGCCGCCAGTATCCACCAGCGTGAAGACGACGCCGCGCCAACTGGAGTCGCCATAGATGCGGTCGCGCGTGGTGCCGGCGATCTCGCTAGTGACTGAGCGCTGCTCGCCGATCAGGCGGTTGAATAGCGTGGACTTGCCCACGTTTGGGCGCCCCACAAGGGCGACAATCGGCTTGCGCATGGCTCTTCAGCTTGACCTGACAAAAAATCCCCGTGCGCGCGGGGATGACAATGGGCGCTAAGGGATTCGAACCCCTGACTCCTTCGGTGTAAACGAAGTGCTCTGCCAGCTGAGCTAAGCGCCCGCTCCTGTTCTTCATTTTACGGGATGCCGAGCAATCGGTCAAGGCGTGTAGGAGACGCGCTACGCCAAGCCGAGCCGCTGGCGGCGCTCTTCGAGCTGCGCTTCAAGAGTCGCGTCGCCGATTTGCTGCTCAAGCTCGGCGGAAAGGCGCATGGTTGCCGCTTCAAGGCGTGCGTCAGCCATGTCCATCTGCGAGCGGACATCTTCCATGATTTGGCGGGTGCGCGCATCTGAAATCTTCTCCACGTCTTTGATCGAGCGCGCTACGATGTTCTTGCTCCTGATCAGCTCCAGCATCGTGGCGACTTGGTCGCGCTGTGCGCGCAGCACGTCCACTTTGCTCTGCAGAATTTGCACAACGTCGGTCAAGGTATTGTAGGCGCGGTTCTGGCGCTCGTACTGCGCCTTGTAGGTCTGCGCGATCTCCATCACGCTGTTCAGGCGCACCATGTGCGCTTTGGCTGCCGCTTCCTTGCCCGCTCTAAGCGCTTGATCAATTTGTAGGTCAAGGCGCGCTGCGTCGTCGGCAGCTTGGTCGTATCTGGCGCGCAGGGTTCTGACAGTCGCCTTGAGATCAACCAAGGCGCTCTGAATCAGCTTCATGCTGTTCTCGGCTTGGCGGATGTACTCATCGAAGACGGCGACCGAGTTGGCCTGCAAGGCGCGGTCAACCAAGCTGTGCAAGGTCGCCGAGACCAAGATGCCGATTTTTTGTAGCAGGTTCATGAAATTTTTCCGCTCCTGAGTAAAGCTCTTAGGCGTATTGTAGCGCCGATCCCGATCTTTTCACAAAGTTTGGCAAAATCAAACCCGCGTCTCTGGCGAAAGCGCTATGATTTAGCGTAGAACTTAGGCTGCGATCTGCACAGTGCTACTGCGAGCGAGCAACCTTGACCAAATCCACAAAGCGCATTGAACTCCAGTGTACCTATTGCGATTGGATCGGCTCGTATGACCGCCCCTTGGACGCCTGTCCAGAATGCGGCGAGAGCATTCTACGCGCGCGCTACGACCTAGCTGCCTTGCGGCGAGGCGGTTGGGTTGACAAAGTGATGGCGCGCGAGCCGGGCTTATGGCGCTACCACGAGCTGCTGCCGATTTACGATACGGAAAATATCGTCTCAATGGGCGAAGGCGGCACACCGCTCTTGCAAGCGCGCAATCTCGGCATGATGCTCGGCCTGAAGCATCTCTACATCAAGGATGAGCGGCAAGGCCCAACGGCTTCCTTCAAAGATCGGCAGGCGTCTGTCGCCATCTCGGTTATGCGCGAGCGCGGCATTCGCGAGGCGGTAGTGGCCTCTACGGGCAATGTAGCAATCGCCTACGCTGCCTTTGCCGCGCGAGCGGGCATCAAGCTCTGGGCGTTCCTGACCAGCATGGTGCCGGGCGAAAAAATGCGCGAGGCAGCGCTCTACGGCGGCGAGGTCATCAAGGTGACTGGCACTTACGATCACACCAAAGTGGTCGCCAATAGCTTCGCCAAACAGCGCGGCTTGTACATGGATCGCGGCATCAAGAGCATCGCTGCCATCGAGAGCATGAAGACGATGGCGTTTGAGATTGCGCAGCAGCTTGGCTGGCGCTCGCCAGATTGGTTCATTCAGGCGGTCAGTGGCGGCATGGGCCCCATCGGCGTGGCGAAGGGCTTTGAAGAGCTGATCGAGCTTGGCTTGGCGGATAAAATTCCCGCGCTCGGCGTGATTCAATCCGCTGGCTGCGCGCCGATGGTACAAGCTTTCAAACACGGGCGGACTGTGGTAACGCCTGTGGAGGAGCCGAAGACAGTCATCGCCACGCTTTCGACAGGCGATCCTGGGCGCGCCTATGAGCAGCTGAACAACTTGATCAGCTTGCATGGCGGCACGATGGAAGAGGTGACAGATGAAGAGGCATTCAATGCCTTGCGGCTCTTGGCGCGCACGGAAGGCTTGTCCGTTGAGCCTGCCACAGCGGTCGCTTTTGCCGGCCTGATCAAGTTAGCGCGGCGCGGCATCATCAAGCCTGATCAGCTTGTGGTCGTCAATTGCTCAGGACATACTTTCCCAGTCGAGAAGCAGATTCTGGGCGAGCAGTTTGCGCGCTCAGTGGACATCAGCGAGCAGAGCGGGCGAATCTCGCTGCCGGCGGAAGGCTTGCTGGCCGCGCTTGAGCAGATCGAGACCTCGGCGCGGCGCGTGGTGGTCATCGAGGATAACAAAGACGCAGGCAGGCTGATCGAGCGCATTCTGAAGATGCAGGGCAACTATGAGGTGCATCTGGCGAGCGGCGGCGCGGAAGGCGTGGTCTTGGTGGAGCGCCTGAAGCCTGACGTGGTGATCACAGACCTGATGATGCCCGATATTGACGGCTTCCGCGTGATTGACGCGCTAAAAGCTGATCCGAACACGGCGCACATCCCGATCATCGTGCTGACGGCGAAAGAGCTAACCGTGCATGAGCGCCTGCGCCTGAACGGTCAGATCAAGCAGTTGTTGCAAAAAGGCTCTTTCATGGATGCAGACTTGCTGCAGAGCATTCTCAAAGCAGTAGGCTGAGTCACTGGGAGGCGGGAAGCACGCTATGGATAACCGCATCACCATCCTGCACATCGAGCGATGACTCAGGCAGCCAAGTGTTGGTGAAGCGCATGCTGGATTCCAAATGAATACCAACCTGCCTGATATGACAGGGCGCGAGATCACCGCGCCCCTGCGCGCCGACGAGCGCTTTCGTCACGTGCTACTTGTAGCGCCTACGGCGCAGAGCCAGGCCGGCGAGCGCGAGAAGGCTATCGCAGCAGGCTTGAGGGGCTTGCTTGACGCCTTGATCGAAATCCATCGAGCGCATGTCGGGCGTGATCAATGAAAATGAGGGAAACGAGCCGAGCCAGTGAATGAACGTCCTAGCACGCGCAACCTGATCGCGCTGATGCTCTATCCAACCTTTCTGGGCATGGCGCCTGTGCTGGGCAAGCTGGCGCTCAACGGACAAGCCGATCCATTCACCATCGCCGCCTTGCGCACGATCGCAGCCGCTGCCATTTTATGGGCGGTCTATTTGCTCCTCTGGCGCAAGTACATCTTCATCTATCCAGCAGGTCTGCTGGGCTGCGTGACGGTCGGCACAGTCAACGGCATCGGCTCGCTCTTCTATTACAACGGCTTGAACTATCTGGATGCATCGGTCGCGCAGCTGCTGAACAGCACCTATCTGATCTTTGTGGTGGCATTGGCTGCCGCCGATGGGCATAAGCTTTCGTGGCGCACGATCTTGCGCGCCTTCTTGGCGCTGATCGCCGTGGCGCTCATCACGCGAAGCGCGCAGCGCGATTTCGATTGGTTCGGCGTCGGCTTGATGATCGGCAACGCGATTTTGTTCGCAGGCACGTTCATCCTCAGCCAGCGCGTGCTGTATGAGATGCCTGCGCAGACGGTAGCGCTGTATGTGCTGACCACAATGGCAGTTGTCGTCGTGCTGGCGCGCCTGATCGTCGGCTATGAATTCGCGCCGCTGAGCGGCGAGACGCTCAATGCAATCCTTGCGCTTGGCGTCACAACGGCGCTGGCGCGCTTAATGATGTTCTTCAGCGTCAAGCGCATAGGCAGCCTGCAGACAGTGCTGGTCGGCATTTCAGAGACGGCTGTGGCGATGCTATTGGCGTTCATCCTACTCGGCGAGCAGTTAACGCTCATTCAATGGCTTGGCGTGGCTGTTTTGCTGGTCAGTTTGTCGCTCATCCGCCGTGAGGATATCCGCAGCCGCGCCACAGGCGAGATGTTGCCCGTGCCGATCTCAGGCATCGGCTTTTCGTCAATCAGCTTTCGGCGCGCTGTTCTCACAAAAGCACTTCTGGGCGAGCGAGCCATGAAAAAGCTCTCTGAGCGCAAAGACCTGACGCCCGAAGAAGCCGAGATGGTTCGCCAGCTGCTCGACTCGCGGCGCTCATGATGGCCGGGCTACACTTGAGCAATCATCAGCAACTGCAGAGGGCGCTCACGCTATGCGCGTCATCACCAATGAACTTCGCATCAAGCAAGGGCGGCGGCTTGGCACGATTTTGTTCTTCGTCAGCTTGTTCGTGCTGACCGCTGGGCTGATCTTGAGCAACTTTCTGGTCATTGAGCCAAATGTGTTACTGTTCGTGCCGTGCTTGATCATGCCCATCGGCTTGGTCACTACGCTGCTCTCAGTGCGCCTGACAAACGAATGGGTGCGTGTGCCGCGTCCTGAGGATGCAATTATTGAAGGCTTAGCGGGCATCAATCGGCGCAGCGTGCTATTCAACTACTTTCCGCCTGCCAATCACATCCTGCTCACGCCTGAAGGCGTCTACACGCTGACCACACGCTTTCAGATGTCGCGCTTCAAGGTGACAGGCGATCGCTGGCTGGACTACAAGCGGCGCGGGCCGTTGGCGCCGTTTTTCCAGTTCATGAAGCAAGAAGGTCTGGGCAAGCCATTTGAGGACGCCGCCATTGACGCGGCGAACGTGCAAGCGCTGATCGACGCCACATTGCCTGATTCGGGCATTGAGGTGCAGCCGATTGTCGTCTTGACGCATCCGCGCGCCATTTTGGAGCTGGAAGCGCCAAGCATCCCCGTTGTCCACGCCAGTCCGAAGAAGAAACCTTCGCTCAAGAGCGTATTGCGCGAAGTAAAGCGCAAGCGCCGCAAGACGGGCTTCGAGCTGCTGAGCGAAGAAGAAATGCACGCCATCGAGATGGCGCTGATCGCCACCCTTGATGAGAAAGCCTTCAACGAGGCGACCGAGGAGGAGATAGATTGAAGCATAATCGGCTCGCCGCCTGCGTCGCCGTGTTGCTGATCGCGGCTGCGCTGCGCATCATCGGCATTGGCGCGCAGGCGTTGCGCGGCGATGAAGCCTTCACAGCGCGCTACTGGACGTTGCCGCTCGCCGATCTGACCGCGCCTGACGGCTTGGCATGGCGCGAGCCACATCCGTTCGGCGCGTTCATTGCTTTCGGCGCGTGGCGCTCATTGGCGGGCGAGCGCGAGCTCACCTTGCGGATGCTGCCTGCGCTCATCAATTTGTTGGGCGCGGCGGCAGTCTATGGCATGGCGCGCCGTCTGTTTAGCGACCAGCGCGCCGCACAGGCGGGACTGTGGGCGATGCTGCTCTGGGCGTGCAATCCATACCTGATCTGGCACAGCCAAGACGCGCGGAATTACGCGCTGTGGTCGGGCGTGAGCGCGCTGGCGCTTTACTTGCTCATCCGCGCCGCCGATCGCGGCACGCGGCGCGCTTGGCTGCTCTATGCGCTCGCGGAGATCGTTGCGCTGTACCTGTTCTTCCTCGAAGGCGTGCTGCTGGCATTGCACGGACTGTACATCTTACTGCTCAGACGGCGCGCGCTGCGCACATGGCTGCCGATGCTTGCGTTGATCGCGCTGGCGCACCTGCCAAGCGCGGTGCAAGGCGCGGCGCTGATGCAAAGCGGCTACAGAGGCGCGCTCGGCGGCGCTGATCTCGCCGCGCTGCCGACTTTTTGGACTATCCTGATGGTCGGCGACCTGAGTGTTCCTGCGCTCGGCGCCTCGGTCTCGCTTGTGCTGTTGCTCGGAGTAGCGCTGTTCTTGCCGTTGCGCTTGCGCTTATACTTCGCGCTCAGCGCCAGTTTGCCGCTCGCGCTGCTCTACGCAGTTGCGACGCGCTTGAATGTGTTCGATCCGCGTTACGTCCTCGCGATCGTGCCGTTTGGCGCGCTCATCTTGGCGCGCATGGCGGCGCAGCAGCATGTGCTGGTTGGCGCGGCGCTGATCGCATGTCAGCTGATCGCGCTGGCGCCATATCGCGCGGCGGACTATCAAAAGGCGCCGGATTGGCGCGCCTGGGCTGCCTTTTTGCAAGCGCAGACAGGTGCACAGGACACGCTGATTGTGACGCCTGTCGATCCGCCGAGCGGCGCGACCGACCCTGCGATTGGCTACTACTACGCACAGCCTGCGCGCGTCCTAGTGTTGCCCTATCCGAACGCCGATACAGAGGCGTTCGTGCGCGCGGCGCTGGCTGAGAGCCGTGCTGTGTGGTTCACGCCGACAGGCAGCGAAGGGCGCGATGTGCTGGCGGCGTTAGAGCGCTACGGCAAGCTGGAGGGCGCGTTCGCAGTCGGGCGCGATTTCCGCGTTTGGCGCTTCGCCAAGCGTTAGCGTTTCACAAGCGCGCGGCCGGACGGCTTGCATATGAAGCTATCGATATTGTATGCTTGCCACGTTGCATAAATGTCATAAGTGTTCAGTCCAGAGCGCCTTTGCGCTGCTCGCAACGCTCAAGCGAAGTCCACGGTGAGGGGCTCTAGGGGATGTGTAAGGCATGGTGATCAAAAAGCTGCTCAAGAGCATCTTTGGCGATCCGAACGAGCGCGAGCTGAAGCGCTATCGTAAGGTCGTGGAAGTGATAAACGGTCTCGAGGCGCAGATGAAGGCGCTCACGAACGAGCAATTGCGCGCCAAGACCGACGAGTTCCGTCAGCGCTTGGCGAATGGCGAGACGCTCGACGACCTGTTGCCTGAGGCGTTCGCCGTTGTCCGCGAGGCGTCTGTGCGCACCATTGGCTTGCGCCACTACGATGTACAGCTGATCGGCGGCATGGTGCTGCACGAGGGCAAGATCGCCGAGATGAAGACGGGCGAGGGCAAGACGCTTGTGGCGACGCTGCCGCTGTATCTGAACGCGCTGACGGGCAGAGGCGCGCATTTGGTCACGCCGAACGACTATTTGAGCAAGTTCGGCTTGCAGAGCATGGGGCCGATCTATCAC
>JAGHYP010000098.1 GCA_017743585.1 Chloroflexota bacterium | reverse complement strand
CGCCTGATCGCGTCTACCTTGCCCTGCAGGCAGCGGGAGCAAGCGAAGGTGGGCGCTAATCCGCTGATCTTGTTGCGCGGCGGCGGCGATCTCGCCTCTGGCGTCGCTTATCGGCTGCGCCGAGCCGGCTTGCCTGTGATCATCACTGAGCTCGCCAAACCACTCGCTGTGCGCACCACAGTTAGCTATGGCATGGCAGCCGTCTATGGCGCTGTAATTGTCGAGGGCATTGTCGCGCAGCGCGCGGCGCTAGACGACCTGCTGGGTCTATACGCCATGCTGGAGGCGGGCATCATCCCTGTTTTGATCGATCCTGATGGCGCGTCCATCGCCGCTCTTGAGCCCGCTGTGGTGATTGACGGGCGCATGGCGAAGACGCGCCAAGATACGCGCATTGACCAGGCGCCGCTCGTCATCGGGCTCGGGCCCGGCTTCACAGCGGGCGAGGATTGCCACGCCGTGATCGAGACCAATCGCGGGCATTATCTCGGGCGGGTTTATTGGCGCGGCAGTGCCGAGCCTGACACAGGTCTGCCTGCCAGCCTTGACGGCAGACAAGCCGAGCGCGTCTTGCGCGCCCCATGCGATGGCCTGCTCAAGCCAGAGGCAGTCATCGGGCAGCTTCTGCAGGAGGGGCAGCTGATCGCGCGCGTCGGCGAGCGCCCGGTCTACGCGCCGTTCACTGGCGTCCTGCGCGGGTTGCTGGACGATGATACGCCAGTCACGGCTGGCATGAAGATCGGCGACCTCGATCCGCGCGCGCGGCGCGAGCATTGCTTCACCATCTCGGATAAGTCGCTCGCCGTTGGCGGCGGCGCCCTCGAGGCGGTTCTGGCAGTGCCGCCTATCCGCGCCCTCTTGAGCGCGCGCACTGTTGTGGAGAAGACTTGATGTTGCGTCTGCTCGCGCGCGCGCTGGTGTGGCTGATCGCAGTGGTCGTCTACCTGCTGCTCTTGCCCGCGCAGATCGGCACGGCAGATGGCCTATCGATCATCTTGCCTGAGTTCATCCGCTTCAGCGAGTTCGGCTTTGCATTTCCCGAGCCGATCAACTGGTCGTATGTGCTGTGGCTGCCCGTGCCGTTGCTGATCGTCATCATCGGCTCTGAGATCGTCAGCTTGTGGCTTGGTCGAAAGGGGTAGCGAGGCGCTCATGCGATTGCGGGAAGCGCTGAACGTTCAGCGCGGCGATGTGGTGGCATTCATCGGCGCAGGCGGCAAATCCTCGGCGCTCTTTCGGCTCGGTCACGAGCTGGCGGCTGAAGGCTGGCGCGTGCTCGCCACCACCACGACTCGCATCGCTGCTGACGAGCTCGCTCGCGTGCCGAGCGCGGTTGCCACAAATAGCAGCGGCAGCAGCCCGCGCCCAGAGGCGCTCTCGCGCGCGCTCAGCCAACACGGCTTCACCTTCCTGTATCGCGCTGTGATCGGCAGCGGCAGCGGGGGGAAAGTGATCGGCGTGCCGCCTGAGATGGTGGATATGCTGATCGACAACGTGGACTCAGATGCGATTTTGGTCGAGGCAGATGGCGCGCGGCGCTTGCCCTTCAAAGCGCCGTATCCGCACGAGCCCGTCGTGCCCTCTGTGACCACGTTGGCAGTGCCGGTCGTCGGCTTTGATTGCGTCGGGCAGCCGCTGGACGAGGCGCATGTTTACAATCCGCATGCGATGATCGCTGAATACGGCTATCGTTACGGCGAGCGCGTGCGCTGGATGTGGGTTGCCTCTGTGCTGCGCAACCCGGCGCTCGGCTTGAAGGGCATCCCTGAGCGCGCGCGCATCGTGGCTCTGATCAACAAAGTGCCTGAGTCGGGCGCCGGGCGCAATCTCGCGCGCCTGATCGGGCGCTTGGCGCTGCGCGAGCCGCGTCTCAGCGCTGTGCTATGCGGCGCGATGCAAGCCGCCGAGCCAATCTACGAGGTGCAGCGGCGCGTCGCCGCCATCATCTTAGCGGGCGGGCTTTCGCGGCGCATGGGGCTACCTGACTCGTCCAAAGTGCTACTGCCTTGGGATGACGGCAAGCCGATCATCTGCGCGATCGCTGAGCGCTTGAAACGCATGCGCCTTGACGACATCGTAGTGGTGACAGGTCACGTGGCAGAGCGCGTGCGCGCCGCGCTGCACGATGAGCCCGTCCGCTTTGCGCACAACGCTGACTATGCCACAGGCGATATGCTCTCTTCGCTGCAAGTTGGCTTGCGCGCTCTGGACGAGACGATTGCCGCCTGTTTGGTCGTGCTCGGCGACCAGCCACAACTAGACGTGCGTGTTGTTGGCCAGCTGATGCAGGCTTATGCCGAAGGGCGCGGCAAGATCATTGCGCCGAGCTACAAGGGCAGGCGCGGGCATCCGATTCTGATCGATCGCAGCCTGTGGCAGGCGTTGCTCGATCTGCCGCACGGCGCCGCCCCGCGCGATGTGATCAACGCCAATCTGCACCAGCTCTATCACGTCATTGTCGAGAGTGATAGCGTCCTGCGCGATATCGACACGCCCGACGACTATCGCGAAGCGCGGCGCTACGCTGGCCTGCCCTGATCCAAAGTTTGCCAAAACGCCATTGCTCAGGCTTGAAGGACTCGCCGCTCCGCTCACTCTGCTCGTCATCTTGCTAACCTATTTTGGCGTGGCGATCGGTCAGTTGCCGCGCCTGCGTGTGAACCGCGCCACCATTGCGCTCGCCGGCGCAGCCGCCCTGATCGCGCCGAGCGCGATCAGCGAGCAGGAAGCCTACGCCGCGCTCGATCTCAGCACGCTCACCTTGCTCTTCAGCATGATGCTGATCAACGTGAACCTGCGATGGCTTCCACGCTGGCAGGCAACTTGGCGCTGCTCGGCTCAGTGGCGAATTTGATCGTGGCGAGCATTGATAGATTCTAGGCAGACGGCGTTTAAAAGGCTTGTTTTGACTGCGAAGTAGTATTAAACTGCCATGCCTGAATTGATCAAGGGGGCGTGGTATGCGTTGAGTCGCCCTCTGTCACGTGGAAGAGCGTTGCCAGCAGGTCTTCCATCTGCGAGTTTGTGTTGGCGCGCAAGACGTAGATCGGCGTGCCGCGCCGCTCAGCGTCCACGATCAGCTTGGGGCGGCGGCGGTAGTAATTCTTCAAGGTGACGATCGCCTGCGCGTTGCCTAGATCTTCCTCGACAACGAGCGGCAGGCGCATACGGCGCGCCGAGCTGATCATGCGGTTGCGCGCCACGCCGTAGGCGTAGATATGCAGCGGCTGCAGGGTGCTAGGGCTCAAATTGGCGCGCTCTGCGCGCGCAGGGGGCGCAGAGGAAGCGTTGCTGGCGCTCTCGGAGCGGCGCGCGTTATCGCCAAGTATCTGCTGCTCAGTGACGATCTCTCCCTCAGCGTTGCGGTAGCGGATTTCGATAGGCACAGGGCGACCGCGCAAGAGATTATCCACAGCGGCGGCCACATCTTCATGGACGACGAGACGGTGGCGGTTCTGCAGCTCGATCAGCACGTCGAAGGTTGGCGGCGCGGCGCGCTCTAAGACGGTCTTCTGCGTGCCGCGGCGGCGCGCTTCTTCATCGGAGAGCGTGACCGAGCGGACGCCGCCGATCAGGTCGCTGAGGGTGGGATTGTTGAGCAGGTTCTCAAGCGTCTGGCCGTGCGCCGTGCCGATCAGTTGAACGCCGCGCTCGGCAATGGTGCGAGCGGCCATGGCTTCCAGCTCGCGACCGATCTCATCAATGATGATCACTTCAGGATTGTGATTCTCAACTGCTTCGATCATCACTTCGTGCTGCAGGGCGGGCTTTGGCACTTGCATGCGCCGCGCGCGCCCAACAGCCGGATGCGGCACGTCACCATCGCCGCCGATCTCATTGCTGGTATCCACGATGATGACGCGCTTGTGTTCAGCCAGCACGCGCGCTGCCTCGCGCAGCATGGTGGTCTTGCCGACGCCGGGCGCGCCGAGGATCAGCACGCTCCGCCCTGACTCGATGATATCTTGGATGATGTCAATCGTGCCGTAAACGGCGCGTCCGACGCGGCAGGTGAGGCCGACAATATCAGCGCGGCGGTTGCGAATGGCGGAGATGCGATGCAAGGTGCGCTCAATGCCCGCGCGATTATCGGAATCGAAGCTGCCGACGCGCGCGACGACGTATTGAATGATCTCGTGAGTGACTTCGTTTTGGTCGAGGACGCGCTCGCAATCGGTATAGCGCGCCGTCGGCACGCGCCCAAGGTCTAAAATGACTTCGACTAGCTCATCGATGTGCCCAATCTGCTCAAGCGAATCAACCAGATGATTAGGTAGAACGGCTTTCAGCTTCTCGATATCGTCAGTGATGTAACGTTCCATTCACCAAGAGTGCCTTCTCACGGTCAAGGGCAGACTCAGCGGGCGGGAAGGAATAGAATTCGTGGCGGCGCGGCAACGCCAAGAGGACGTTCTGAATTGACTGCGCGCTGCACACGACCTGCTCGCAGCGGCGCGCAGTGTGGCGCACCATCAGGGCTTGGGTGCCAAGCGGCTCAAAGCTCAGGCGTTCCAGTGCGCTGCTCAGCCACTCCTGATGGCGATAGAGAGGCACGTAGAGAGGCACGCGCTCAGCGCGCGGCAAGCAGCTGAGCGCATCGGCGAGCAGCTCGGCAGCGCGCAGCTGACAATCCTCAGGGTCCATGATCAGATCAAGGTAGATGCCACACTTGCCCTCGTGCGCTGCGAGATAAGCCGAGAGACGTCCGCCGCGCCCGAAGACGAGCGCATCGCGCGGCTCAGGCGGCGCAATGGCTTGGCGCAGCAGGCATGGCACATTTTCCAGATATAAGCTGTGCAGCGCGATAGCATCTTGCTCAACTGCGGGGCGCCAGAGCGGCATCAGGCGCGCGCGCAAAGGCTGCGGAGCACGCCGCCAGATGGTCTGGCGCGCGTAGACGGCAAAACCCGCTTGCCGCAAGAGCTCAAAAGCGGGCGCTGTCTCAGCGACCTCAGCGTTGAGCGTGATAGCGCCGCGCTTGCCGGCGGCAGCGACCATTGCCTCAACCAAGCGCAGCCACGGCTCGCTATCGCTCTCAGGCGCAAGCGACGGCGCGATGAAGACGATGTGCGCGTGCTCCTCGCCTGCCTTGTGGCGGAATTGCGCCACATAGCCGCTCTCGCCAAGGCGCAAGACGTAGGTGGGCGTGCCAAGATCGGCCAGCGGCAAGCTAGACCAAACAGCGTTCTCCACCATATGGTTGCCTTGCGTGAGCGCCGTCAGCGAATCCAGGCTAATGCTCATGGGCGAGAGCCGATGCACTAAGGGCAGATCGAGCGGTAAGAAGGGGCGCACTTCTATTATTGCGCGTGGCATAGCCTGTTCAACCTGCGCGCAGGCACGGCAAATTGTACTTTCTGGAGCATTCTACCACTGCCTTGCGCGCCTTGCAAGCAGCAGAGCAAGTGTGCCATCAGACGAAGTTGCGTTATAATGGCAGGCGAGCGACCGAATCTGAGGTTCAAGTGGAAGCAAAAGCTATGCGCGTCAGCCTACCTGCTTTCGGCAATCTTGCGACGAGCAAGCGCGCTGGGGCGTCTGCCAAGTCGCAAGGCTTTGTGATCGCCAGCACTTTCTGGGCGAGTCTGGCGCTGCTTGTAGCGCTTGGCGTGGCCGCGCTAGGGCTGGTGTTAGCAGTGCAGTGGTACACCCGTCCGTTCGTAGGCGCGTTCATGTATCGAACGGGAGCTTTGATCGGCGCGCGCCCGTTGACAGGCGGCACATGGGCGGCGTTTGAGGCGGGCATCAAGGCCGGCGATAGGCTGCTCTCGATTGACGATCGGGTCGTGCTAGGGGCGTATGGGGGGTACACGCTGAACGCATATCTGGCGACGCTGCCATTTGGGCATGTGGCGCGCATTGAGGTGCTGCGCGGCTTCAGAGACGCGAGCGCATTGCCGCCCGAGTGCGTTGAGATTTCGAGCGAGGTCGCGCGTTGCGCGTTCAACGTGCGCCTTGAACAATTTCCGCTCGCCGATTGGATCGGTTACTTCGGGGTCAGCTTTTTCGTGGCAGTATGCTTCATCGGGCTGAGCATCTGGCTGTGGCTGAAGCATCGGCAGGTTGAGGCAATCCGCGCTTTGATTGTCACAATGGCGGCGGGTGTGCTGATCTTGATAGGGCGCTTCGAGATCAGCAGCACGTATGTGCTCGAAGTGCCGATGAAGATCGGCCTGGCGCTGTGCAGCTACATGCTCTTTCAGTTCGGCTTGCTGTTCCCATATTCGCTAGTTGTGCCGCGCCGACGTAAGCTCTGGCAGGTGGGCGCGGCGCTCATCGTCGGCGCTGTGTTGGCGCTCTCAATCGCGCTGAGCGACTTCGCCTTTGAATTCGCAATTTTGTTGCCCGTGTTGCTGCTGATTGTGGCGGGCGCGTTCTTCGCGATTAGCATGATCGCGCGGCGGCAACGTGTGGCATCGGCGCTGGCGCGCGAGCGTGCTTCCATTGCGTTGATCAGCATGATTGTGCCGCTCTTGCCTGCCGCAGTCTGGTGGGTCACGAATTTGATCGAGCAGCTGACGGAGGTGCGCGGTATCAGTTTTTCCACAGTTTACCTGCAACCGCCGATGCTGCTCGTCTCCCTCGGCATGAGCTACGCCATCCTGCTGCGCAGCGACGGCAGCGCGCTCAGCGGCGACCGCCTGGTCAACGACGCACTAGTGCTGGGCACGCTGGGGTTCTTGCTGACGGTTGGCTACTTGCTGCTGGTGAGCGCGGCGTATCTGCTGACGGTCGGCCTCATCCGCCCTGATAGCCCTGTGCTGATTAGCGGAGTGTTGCTCGTGGCCGCGTTGCTCTTCGCGCCATTGCGCGTGCGCATGGAGCGGCTTATAGAGCGCGCTTTCTTCCGCCAGCGGCGCTATTACGCGCAGCGGCTAGAGCAGTTCACCCGCAATCTCGCCACAGCTATTGAGGCGCGCGACGTCGTCCAGCAGCTGAGTGGCGAGATCAAGGAGACGCTCGATCCGCAGTATTGCTTCATTTACGTTCAAAATACCCTCACAGGCGATTACGAGCCGGTCCTCGATCGCAAGGCGCGCCGCTGGCAGACGGATATCCGCTTCAAAGCGGACGGCGGCTTGGTGCGCCTGTTGAGCGAAGGCGAGCCAATTCTTGACCTGACGCGCGAGACGTTCTCGTCAGCTGAGCTGCAAGCAGATCGCCCGCGCTTGGCAGTGCTGAACACGCCGATCATCGCTCGGATGCAGAGCGCGCGCCGCCTGAACGGCTTCATTGCGCTCGGCCCGCCTCGCAGCAACGAGGCTTACAATCACGAAGACCTGCGCTTCCTTGAGGGCTTGGCGATGCAAGCGGCCGCCGCGCTAGAACGCGCGCAAGTCATTCTTGAATCGCAGCGGAGCGAGCGCGAATTGAAGGTTTTGGTGCAGGTCAGCACTGGCCTGAACATCGCAATGGATTTCGATACGCTGCTCGAATTCATCTATGCGCAGGTCAGCAAAGTGATCGAGGCGCCGAATTTCTACATTGTGCTGTACGACGAGCGCACCAACGAGCTGACCTACGCCTTCTATCAGGAGGATGGCGAGCGCATTCCTGAGCGCGAAGGGCGCCGTCGGCAAGCGAGTCATGATATTCTGAGCGAGATCATCCACACACGGCAGCCCTACCGCACCGATAACTACGTTCGCGACATGCAGCGGCGGGGCGCTGAGCCTGAGAACATGCAACTGCGCGCATGGATTGGCGTGCCGCTCAACGCAGCGGAGGGGCATTGCATCGGCGCCTTGGCGCTCGGCACGACCGAGATCGGCGTAACCTACACAGAAGAGCAGGCAAGGCTCTTTTGGAACATCGGCGACCTTGCCGCGACGGCGCTCTACAAGCTGCACTTGCTGGAAGAGAGCAAGCAACTGGCGCGCCAGATGAAGGTGCTGAACGATACTAGCTCACAGTTTGCCGCGCTTTTCGAAGATTTAGACGCACTGCTGCGAAACATTGTCGAATCAGCGGTCGCCATTCTGGATTGCGAGGCAGGCAACTTGCTCTTGGTGGACGAAGATAGGCGCAATTTGGTCTTGCAGCTGGCAGTTGGCGGCGGCGAAGAATTGGTCGGCGCGCGCATGCCGATTGGTAGCGGGATTGCAGGCTCGGTCGCCGCTACAGGGCAGTATCAAATCGTCAACGAGGCGCAACGCGATCCGCGCTGGCACGGCGAGCTGCGCGCTGTGCAAGGCGCTGACTCCAGGACGACGAGCCTCCTCGCCGTGCCGCTCATCTCGCGCAACAAGGTGATCGGCGTGCTGGAAGTGATGAACAAACGCGATGGCACGGGCTTCGACGATAACAACGCCAACTTGCTGATGGCTTTCGCCGGTCAGGCGGCGGTTGCCATTGAGAACGCCAACTTGTTCCGCAGCACAGATGAGGCGCTCTCTGAGCGCGTGCGCCAGCTTTCCAACATGCAGCGCATTGACCGCGAGCTGAACCGCACGCTCGACTTCCAGCGCGTGGTCGATCTGACTGTGGATAACGCGATCCGCGAGAGCGGCGCCGATGCCGTGCTTTTGGCGCTCGTCAGCCAAGATCGGTTGCACTTCGAGGTGGTCGGTTGCGCCGGCTACCCTGAGCGCGTCGTCAGAGTCGGCGATACCTTCCCAATCGATCAAGGCATCCTCGGTCATGCCTATCGGCGCAACCGCGCACTGCTGACGCCGAGCGGCACGTTGTCCGCCGAGGGGTTAGCCATCTTGCCCGGCGCGGTCAGCCAGATCGCCGTGCCGATGATCACAGGCGATAAAGTAACGGGCGTCTTGCTGCTAGAAACGACGCAACACGGCGTCTTCTCGCAAGTCACGGCAACGCATATCGAGGGCATCGCTGAACACGCCAACACCGCCATTGCCAACGCCCGGCTGTACGCACAACTGCAGCGCGCCAACGCACAACGCATCAGCTTCATCGGCAAGGTGGCGCATGAACTCAAGAACCCGTTGGCATCGATCAAAGGCTACGCTGACCTGCTCAGCACGCGGGCGCTTGGCGCGCTCAACGAGCAGCAACAGAATTGCGTCAACATCATTCAGCGCAACGTGCTGCGTCTGCAGCAACTGGTGGAAGACTTCACAGATATGACGGCGCAAGAGACGGGCAACCTGCGCTTGAACATGCGCGCCGTGAACTTCTTCAACGTGGTGCTTGACGCCGTCCGTCCGATGCAGCGCGCCTTCGATGAGAAGAATCAGCAGATCATCTTGAATGTGCCTGAAGATTTGCCGCCTGTCTGGGCTGATGAGCGGCGACTGATCCAAATCCTGACCAATTTCATCAGC
>JAGHYP010000097.1 GCA_017743585.1 Chloroflexota bacterium | reverse complement strand
CAAAGATAATCCCTTCGATGTTGGCGGCGTGCCGCCTGAGGCGGCTGCGGTTGTGTCTCTGCCTTGCCGTGTGTTGCCATGTGTAAGGCTGCGATTGCCATGATCGATGCCTCTGGTACTGTGAGCCAGCGGCGCGTGACGATATCGAACGGGTAGCTTGTGACGACCTGCTCGATCTGAGCCTCAAGGCGCGCTGCGCTTTCCTCGAGCGCTCTCAGGCGGCTGTGCAGCTCGAGCGCGGCGTTGACCACCACTGGGCTCGCTTCGGCGGCTTCGCCCTCAGATAATAGGGATGCGAACTTCTGTAGCCTTGCCCATTGCGGTGGTGCCACGTCAGCTGGTCGCTGTCCTGCAGTCCACTCTACGATCTCGTGCGGCGACGCCTTGCCATGCGCTAGGCAAGTGAGCCATAGCCCGCTGCTGCTCAGGACTGGGTCGATTCCATGCGCCAATTGGCGGAGTCGGTTCTTCAGGCGTGCCGCTTCTACCGTCGTGCGCGCATGGCTATTCACCAGCAAGCGCAGGTGGATCACGGAATTCTCAAGCTCTTGGTCGTGGTGGCTGACGCCTCTGATTGCCCTGCGCTCGCGGATGTGCTGGGCGATGAGTGCAAGGGCGCGTGCGTCGGTCTGGTCGGTTTTCTGGCTGCTGATATGTGCTTGCCTGACCTTGCCACTGATCTGGTGGTCTACAAGATACAGGCGTGCTTGCGTCCTGCGCTGAATGGCACTCGCTACTGGCGCTAGGGAATGCCAGCCGGTCGGCTCGGCGACGATCACAGTGCCGGGTCGGCAAAGGTTTGCTAGGATGCGCTTCCAATTGGGCTGCGCTACGTAGTCAACGTACCATACCGGCCAGGTCGCGGGCGGTTCGGGTGCTGGGATGCTGAGGTGGAATCCTGTGCGGCTGATATCGAGACCTATAGTGTCTGCGTGTTCGGGTAGCGCTGTCATGGGCTGCACCTTGTCTTCTGCCTTTTGGCGTTTTGTCCTGTAGTGTTTCATCGTCCATCCTTTCAGAATCTGTGGGCAGTCGTGCCGCGGTTGAGTAAGCGAGTTTTTGACGATCTGGGATTGAGATTGAAGCGAGAGAGTGGGATCACGTAATTTCCTGGGCGCTTGGTGGCGCGATTATAGCGGCGTGCTTTCACTCTCTCGGTTGGACACAAGGGTATCATGGCGCGCTATAATGGCTCACCTGATATATGCTGGATACATGCAGTGCGAGGTCGCCTGCGATACATTGAGGCATTCTTATGCGATTTCTAGTGACGGGCGGCGCCGGCTTCATTGGCTCGGCGTTAGCGAACAGACTGGCAGCGGAAGGACACGAAGTGCGCGTGTTGGACGACCTGAGCGCCGGCGATCCGTCGCGCTTGCACGCCGATGTATCCTTCGCGCGCGGCGACGTCAACGATATTCCGAAGCTGTGGACGCTTCTGCAAGGCGTGGAGTGCGTCTACCATCTGGCGGCGCGCGTTTCTGTGCCTGAGAGCGCGCTCTATCCGCGCGAATACAACGCGGTCAACGTCGGCGGCACGGTGGCTGTGCTTGAGGCGATGCGCGACGCAGGCGTGCGGCGTGTTGTCTTCAGCTCTTCGGGCGCGGTCTATGGCGAGCAGGCACAGCAGCCGCTTCACGAGTCCATGCTGCCCAACCCGAGCTCGCCATATGCCGTCAGCAAGTTGGCGGCGGAAGGCTATCTGCGAGTGATGGGCATCCGCTGGGGCATTGAGACGGTCAGCCTGAGGATCTTCAACGCCTACGGACCCGGTCAGCCGCTGCCTGCGTCTCATCCGCCTGTCATTCCGTCGTTTCTGCGGCACGCGCTGCGCGGCGGCTCGATCATCGTCCATGGCGATGGGGAGCAAACGCGCGATTACGTCTACATTGACGACGTAGTCGCCGCGCTGGTCGCCGCTGCCACTGCCGAGGGCGTGGATCAGCAGGTGATCAACGTTGGCAGCGGCGTCGAGACGAGCGTCAACGAGCTGATTGAGGCGATCAGCGCAACGCTCGGCAAGCCGCTCACGCCGCTCTACGTCCGCAATCAAGATCGCGGCGTCTCGCGCATGTGCGCCGATCTGCGCCGCGCGGCAGAGCTGCTCGGCTTCACGCCGAAGGTCAGCTTGGCGGAAGGCCTGGCGCTGACTCTCGAACGCGACCCGCGCTTCGCCCTCGCAGCGCGCTAGACAGACCGCATGGCGCTCTTGGTGATGAAATTTGGCGGCTCGCTCACAGCGAGCGCACAGCAGCTGCGGCGCGTGATTCAGATCATCCATGCCGAGTCGTTGGCGTGGCGGCAGCTCGTCGTGATCGTCGCCGCCATGAGCGGCGCTACTGATACCCTGCGGCGCATTGTCGAGCTGGCGCAAGCGCGCGAGATGCTCGCTTGCCGCCGCTTGCTCTCGGGCTTGCGCGCTGATCACATCGCGTTGATTGAGAGTTTATTTCCAGCAGGCGGCGTGCGCAGTCACTTGCTTCACACGCTCGACCAACAGTGCTTCGGCTTGCTGGCGTTGTGCGAGCGCGTAGCGCAGAGCGACGCGCTGCTGCCGCACCACTGCGATGAAGCAATGGCGGTTGGCGAGCGCTTGATGGCGAGCATCGTGGCGGCGCTCGCTCAGCAAGAAGGCTTGCGCGCTGCGCTTGTGCCAGCCGAGTCGATCATCATCACGGATAGCACGCACCAAAATGCGCACCCCTTGCGCGATGTGATCGATCAGCGCGCTGAGCGCATTCTGCTGCCGCTGCTCAAAAATGGCATCATTCCGATCTTGGCGGGCTTCATCGGCGCTACGCAAGGCGGCAAAACGACTACGCTTGGACGCGGCGGCAGCGACTTGACGGCGACTCTGTTGGCGGCCGCGCTCGGCGCAGATGAAGTGTGGATGTGGACAAACGTGGACGGCATCATGAGCGCCGATCCCGCCCTTGTGCCGAATGCGCGCGTGATCCCCTCGCTCACCTACGAAGAAATCGGCGAGTTGGCTTTCTTCGGCGCCCGCTTGTTACATCCTGCCGCCATTGAGCCGCTGATCCGACCCGGCATTCCGCTGCGCGTTCGCAATCCACACAACCTCGACCATGACGGCACGCTTGTCCACGCCAATCCCCAGCAGGACGGGCGCCGCGTGAAGGCAGTGACCGCTGTGGACGGCGTCTACCTCGCCTCGCGCGATCAGCCATTCGATCTAGTAACCTTCCTAGCGAAAGTGCGCGAGCGAGTCACCAGCCTTGCCGCCGATCCTGTGATCGTCATGCAAAGCTATCGCCGCGCTACGCTCGTCTTCGTCGTGCCGACCAGCGAAGGCCCGCAAGCAGTCCAAGAGGCCGTGCGCCAATTGCAAGCGCTCCTGAGCAATTGGGAAGTGCAGCCTGTCAAAGTCATCGCCGCCATTGGCGCTAAAACCGACCTGCACCCGATCCTCGATGGGCACGTTCGCCCGCTCGCCTCAGCCCTTGGCGCAAGTGAGCGCCGCTTGATCGCTGTGCAGCCTTCCGACGTGCGCGCCGCGCTGCAGCAGCTGCATCGCCTGACCGAATCAGACCTCAACGACCGCTGACTCACAGCACAGCCGGCAACGGGCTGCCGACGCGCTGCTGCAACATGCCGAGCGCAGCGTAGGCCTCAGCGCGCACTGCTTCATCTTGATCGCTGAGCGCCTTGTAGAGCGCCTTGAGCCCGTTCACGTAGCCGATCTCGCCGAGCGTGCGCGCTGCCGCTGCGCGCACCTCGCGATCGCCTTCTTGCAGCGACCGCAAGAGCGCGATTGGCGCGTTCTCGCCGCTCGGAATCGACTCGCCGCGTTCGCTCATCCACGCGACAAGCCACTCGATTTGATCAATCCGCGGCAAGCGCTTGATGCCGCCGCGATCAGGGTTTTCGGCGAGGTTGAAGGCCTGTTCGGCTGCGATGCGCACGTAAGCCTCAGGGTCTTCCAGCTGCGTGCGGTAAATCCGCGCGATCGCCCATGCTGCGCGGATGCGCGCCAAGCCGAAGACGGCGGCATAACGCAGCTCAAGATCGTCGCTCTCAATCGCTTCGCGCAGCAGCGCATGACCTTGATCGGGCAACGCAGCTAAGGCTTCGGCAATAGCGCGCTGCAGATCGCGATCGCGCTGCAACAAGCCTTCAGCCATTGCGTTCAGAGCCGCCTCCGTGCCAATTGCGCCAAGCGCGAAGCTGCAGGCGAGGCGCATACGCCGATCTGAGTCGTTCAGCAATGGCTTGAGGAACTGCAAATATTCGCTATCGCCTAAGGCGCCGAGTCCGATGCAGCCGAGCCGCCGCACCAATGGGTCAGGATGTTCCAGGGCGCGTAGGAAGAGCGCGGCAGCCGTTGCGTTATCGCGCGTTGTGACCAGCGCCGCCATGGCGCGCTCGCGCAACAGCGGATATTGACTGGTCGCCAGCAGCGCGCCCCCGCCCACGCGCTTGAAGAATTCCGCCCGCCAGCCGACCTCGCTCGGCGCGTCCATCAGCCAGTATGCAAGATTGAAGAGCGGCGTGTAGAGCAGATCGGGGGGCGCGTTCAGCACCTCGCTGACCGCCGCGTCCATCGGCAGGCGGATCGCGGCGAACGGCATGGCGTGCATCCACGCGCGCTGTGTGGCGAGCGGCGCAAGCTCAGAAGCCTCAAGGCGCTCAGCGGCGAGATACGCCGTGAGCATCGGATGCACAAAGCTGTACTGATCGGGCGGCTGCTCGACCAAAAGTGGCGACTTGAGCAGTTTGTTCAGAGCGGCGTCAAGGTTGCGCGTCGGCTTGCCATCGGCATCTGTGAACGCCTCGCTCAGCAACGCCTTGAGCCGCTCGCGCGAGAGCGGCGCGCCCTGCCCGTTCAAAATTTCCGCCGCCGCTTGCTGCACAATCGGACGCAACGTCTCGTCAGGCAAGGCGCGCCGCACGAAGAAATCGTACCAGCCCAGCCGTCCGGGCATCCTCAGGTCATTGGCGTAATCTGACCAGATCTTGAGCGTGATATCCAGAATGGGGCGTCCACGATTGCCCACCTTCGCGCGCGCAAGTTGCTTGGGGTCAGGCGCGGCAGCGCGTTTGTCAGCCCTGACCCACGCCGCCGCCCAGCGATCTGCCAGTTGATTGTAGTCTGCCTCGCGCCATGCGCGCAGGTAACACGCCTGAAAGCCGATGTTCAGCAATGGAGCGTAGCCGTTGACATCCGCTGCGACGATCACGAAGTTTGCGCCGTAGAGCGCCATGAATTGCCGCAACCACGTCAGCTTGGCGGGTTTTTCGACCTCTGGCAGCTCGTCATAGCCGTCAATCAGCACCAGACAAGTGCCCTCGGCAAGCCGCCGATAGACCAACTTTGGCAGCCGACTGGCTGCTGCGCCGCCAAAGCGCATTTGCAGCGCCTTGACGATTGGCTCGGCTGGATCGAGCGGCTTGAGCGCTGCCTTGCCGCCCGATTGCGTGCTGCGCTTTTTTGCGCCATCCGCACCTTCAGCAGGCGAAGCAGGCGGCTGAACGCCATACGCCTCAGGACGCACGTCAATATCGCGCAAGTGGACAAGTATCGGCAACATGCGGCGGAAATCGGCTGCTTGATGGCTGGACTCTTCAGCCGTCCTGAAGCGCGCCTTCAGCTTCTCCAGCGCGCGCCGCTGATTCTCCTGATATTGACGGCGCAGTCGCTCGCGCTCTTCCGCGGGTCTATTGGCAAGGCTTCGCTCAAAGTGCTCATCTTGCGAAGTATCAATCACGGTCAGTTCGATCTCGCCCAGCGCATATAGCCCCAGCAGAGCAAGCGTCGTGCTTTTGCCCATGCCGCTGCGCGCAAGCAGCGCCAGATGGCGCTCGCCTTTCTGCAAGTCTAGCAGGTTGAGCGTCTCAACGTTGTACGGCGCGTAGGCGGCGGGGAAATCGTGGACAATCGGCACGAGGTGCGCAACGGCTGTTGATTCCTCATCGCTCGGCTCGGGCGCCTGATACGGTGCGAGCAATTGTGGCTCAACGTAAAGCGCGCTGAGCGGCATCAAATCGCCTGCGATGTGATAGGCGTTGAAGAGCTGCGCTGCGCGCTTGGCGTAGCGCACCTCAGGCGGCGCGCTCAGGAAGCCGAGCGCCCTGCTCACGCTCTCTTGCGCGCGCTGGCGCAAGCGCTGCAAAACGCCGCGCGAGCGATATATTCCGAGCGCGATCAGCAGACCGCTGACTAAGCCGACTGCAAAAGAGCCAAGATCGAAGCGCATGAGCATCTCTCCGCAAGGTTGCGCACGGCTCAGTATAGCGTAGGGCGGCGTATCAAAAATATCAAGTGGTCAGCGGCGCGTCCGCTTGACGATCAGGCCGTGCTGGACGTACCACTGGTAGGTATCTTCTAACGATTGGCGCAAGCTGATGCGCGGCGCGCCGAACGCTGCGCGCGCTTTACTTGAATCGAACACCACGCGCCGCGCGCTCAGCCAAATCTGATCAGCGCTGACGGGCAGTTTGACGCCGAACCTGCTCAGCGCCCCGACCGCATAAGCGAGTGGCGTCGCCAATGCCTTTGGCAGCGGCAGGCGCGGCTCGCGAGCGCCGACGATCTCGCAGATCATCGCGAAGAGCTCGCGGTAAGTCACATCTTGCGCGCCGAGAATGTAGCGCTCGCCGCTCACGCCGCGCTCAGCCGCCGCCAGATGCGCCTGCGCCACATCGCGCACGTCAATGACGGTCACTGCGCCGGCAGGATAGAACAGCGGCGCCCGCCCGCGCGCGAACTCAGCGATCAAGCTGCCGCTGATCAGATTCAGGTCGCCCGGCCCGAAGATCACTGACGGATTGAGCGTCACTGCTGATAGTCCCGACTCGACCGCCTTCGCCACTTCGCGCTCGGCGAGCACCTTGCTGTGACCGTACGGAAAGCGCCACGGCGGCAGATTGAAGGCGACCGACTCATCGCTCGGCCTGCCATTGGCGCGCAAGCCGACGGCCGCCGCGCTGCTGGTGAAGATCAGGCGCTGTACGCCCGCCGCGCGCGCCGCTTGCAGCACATTGCGCGTGCCTTCCACGTTCACTTGATACATCTTCGCGCGCGGCGCGCGCCAATAATCGGCGACCGCCGCCGTGTGAAAGACCCACGCGCAACCCTGCGCTGCCGCGCGCAGCGACTCAGGCTCAGTTACGTCGCCCAGCGCGTGTTCAATCGGCAGATCGGCGATCAAGTCAGTGCGCGAGCTGGCGCGCCGCAACACGCGCACGTCATGCCCTGCCTCCACCAGAGCGCGCACGATATGCGCGCCCAGAAACCCTGTGCCGCCTGTGACCAATGCCCTGACCATGCTTGCGCCTGAGCCCCGCTAGACATTGGCGCGTATGTGCAGGATATCGCCATCTCTGACGACGTACTCTTTGCCCTCAAGGCGCATCTTGCCCTGCTTTTTGACCTCTGCTTCGCTACCCAGCGCCAGCAAGTCATGCCAAGCGGTCACTTCAGCGCGGATGAAACCGCGCGCCAAGTCAGAGTGGATGACGCCCGCTGCCTCTTGCGCCGTGGCGCCGACTGGAATCGTCCAAGCGCGCACCTCGTCAGGGCCAACTGTGAAGAAGGAATGAATATGCAGCAGCTCGTAGCTCTCGCGAATGGCGCGCAGCGCTCCCGGCTCAGCGATGCCGTATTCTTCGAGGAACAGTCTCTGATCCTCCCCTTCCAGCTGCGCAATCTCTGCCTCGAGCTTGCCGTGCAAGGCGAGCAGGCGCGTGTTCGGCATCTGATAGGCTTGCGCATGCCGCACGTCATAAAGCTGCTCGCCTGAGTTGAAAATGACCAACATCGGTTTGAGCGAGAGCAAACCATAGCCGCGCACTAGGCGGCGTTCTTCGGCCGTTATCTCAAGGGCGCGCAGCGGCTTCAGCGCGTCGAGGTGCACTTTGAAGCGGCTGAGCGTCTCCAGCTCGGCTTCAAAGGTGACGGGATTAGATGGCTTGCCTTTGCGGCGCTCCTCGGTCAGGCGCTCAAGGCGCTTCTCGACGGTCACCAAGTCGCTGAGCAAGAATTCGGTATCCACTATGTTCAGGTCGCGCAGCGGGTCGACCGTGCCTTCAGGGTGCGGCACGCTCTCATCTTCGAAGGCGCGCACCACGTGGATGAAGCCCTCCACTTGTTGCAATCGGTTGCGCAGCTCGCCGCTGATGCCCTCCCTGCCGATGCCGCGCTCTAGCCCCGCGATATCGATGTAGGTGATCGTGGCATAAATGGTCTTCTTCGGCCTGTAGAGCGCGCTCAGTTGGTCAATGCGCTGATCAGGCACGGGCACAACCGCTGTGAAGACCTCTAGCTTGCCGCTGCTGACCGCGCCTGTGGGACGATTGCTGCGCGTGAGCGCATTGAAAATGGTCGTCTTGCCGCTGTTCGGCAAGCCAACAATGCCTAACCGCATGAAAATGCCCTCATCTTGAGCAGGATTGCGCTTAGGATTATACATGGTCTACGCGGGACGGCGCAGCGAGCAGCGATGAGGGCGCGTCCGCGTTCAAACGTTTTTTGACGCTCATCGCGACGTGCTCGCTGCCGCCGGCTCACGCCGAACAAGGATCGGCTCAGGCCGAGACGGCGCCTAGATGAGGGCAAAATTTGTGCTTTACATCACACACTGCAGCTCAGGAAGCAATACAATTCAGCGGCGCTTGCCAGAGTCGAGACGATATCGGTTTGTCTCAAGCTGCCTTGAGCGGTAAGATCGGCGCTCGGGCACTTTCACTGCGCTGAAAGGCATTCGAGGCATGGCTGAAGAGGTCTATATCGGCATAGATTTAGGCGGCACGCGCATTCGGGCGGGCAAATTCAGCGCTAGGCTGGAACGCTTGGCGCGGACTGAGACGCTGACGCGAGATGAAGAGGGCGTTGAGGCGGTTATCGAGCGCCTTGTGGCGCAGGCGCGCGCCGTGTGGGCAAAAGAGGGAGAGCGCGTGGTGGCTGTCGGAGTCTCGGCGCCGGGCCCGATTGATCTGAAGACGGGCGTCATCACGCGGCCGCCTAACTTGGCGGGCTGGCACAACGTGCCGCTCAGGCGCCGCCTTGAAGAGGCGCTTGGAGTGCCTGTCTATCTAGGCAACGATGCAAACCTTGCTGCGCTGGCGGAATACGAGCGCGGCGCGGGCAGAGGGTTCCAGCACGTCATCTATTTGACGATCAGCACGGGCGTTGGGGCGGGCATCATCGTAGACGGCGTGCCGATTGTTGGCTGGCGCGGCTTCGGCGCCGAGGGCGGGCATCTCGCCATGCTGGTCTACGAATGCGGGCAGCTGCGCGCCACCACGCTCGAGAGAGAGGTGCAAGGCAGCGCGATTGCGCGGCAAGCGCAAGTGGCGATCGTGGGCGGGCGGCAATCGGCGATTCTAGACCTAGCTGGCGGCG
>JAGHYP010000096.1 GCA_017743585.1 Chloroflexota bacterium | reverse complement strand
GGCGCGCAACTTGCGGCGCGATCGGCAGCGCACCTTGTTCGCTCTGATCAGCGTGGCTGCCGGCGTCTCAACCGTTGTGGCGTTGCGCGCGCTCGGCTTGATGCTGACCGATGCGCTGACCAGCAATGCACAAGCCACCTTGCGCGGCGATATTTTCATCGCGCAGCGCGGCAGCCTGCAGATCGCCGCCTTTAATAGCAACAGCCGCCCGCTCGTGAACAGCTCGAATTACGACGCGCTCATCCGATGGACGAGCGAACGCAACTACGAAGTGACTCTGGCGCTGACCAACGAGCTGATGCAGGCAGCAGTTGTGCGTCAGGTGAACGGCGAGTTACGCGCGGGCAGGCCAGCTTTCGTCATCGGACACTTCATTGACCCGAAAGTCTATCCGTTCTATGACGTCATCCGCGCTGAGCAGCCGCGCGGCGCGCTTTTGCGCGATCTGATCGCGGCGCCGAATCAAGTAGTGGTCGGCAGGCGGCTCGCCGATCAGCTCGGCATTCAGCTTGGCGATTCCCTGCGCATTGGCACGGCGCAAGCGCTGCAGACCGTCGTCGGCATTGTGTCGGATGCCGTCGAGAGCAGCTTGACCGATCCGAACACGCTCTTGTTCAGCTTCGTGTATATCAATCGCGCCGCGCTCGCCGATTTCGGCCTGGACGCGCGCGCCGCCAATGAGATTTACCTGAAATTGCCCGAAGGCATCTCCGAGCGCGAAGCGCGCGCCGAGATCGCGCGCTGGCTCGGCTTGAACAACTTTCGATTCTCCCGCCTCGAGAGCGCCGAGCAAGTTTTAGAGCGCAACGCGCTAATCTCAGATGTGATCTCGCGCTTTGTGCTGGTGTTGAGCTTGGTCGGCTTGGTGATCGGCGGCATCGGGATCATCAACACGATGTTCGTGAACGTCAATCGGCGCGCAGGCGAGATCGCAGTGCTGAAGACGCTCGGCCTGAAAGGCGGACAGGTCTCGCTGATCTTCTTGATCGAGGCGACCATGCTCGGCGTGCTAGGCAGCCTGCTCGGCGCTGCGCTCGGCGTGCTGCTGAGCTTGATAGCGCGCGACTTCGGCGAGCAGGCCTTCAACGTCGCCTTGCCATGGCGCATCTATCTCGATCCGCTCGCGATCGGCGTCGCGCTCGGCGTGACGATCACAGTATTTTTTGCTTTCCTGCCGACTCTGTTGGCAGGGCAAGTGCGTCCGATTCACGTGCTGCGCACGGGGGGCATCCCGTTGACGAGCGCGGGTTGCCTGCCGAGTCTGCTCAGCCTGCTCGTGCTGATCGTCGGCCTAGGCGGCTTGGTGGACTTGATCGTCAATAGCAATCGAATTGCGCAGGAGCTGAACTGGAAGTTCCCGATCTCGCTCGGCATTCTCGGCGTCTTCATGACGTTTCTCTTGTTGGGCGCCCTGCTCAGCGCGATGTGGCTGCTGGTCTGGCTGCTGAGCAAATTGCCGAGCCTTCGCAATCCGAACCTGCGCTTGGCGCTGCGCGGCTTGACGCAGCATCGCTTGCGGACGGCGCTCAGTTTGTTGGCGCTCGTCATCGGCATGACCAGCCTGAGCGGCACGCTGATCATGGCGCGCAGCATCAATATGCTGCTGTACACCAGCTTCTCAGAGCCGCTCGGCGGCAACGTGATCATCTTGCCGCTCTTGCCTGTGCAGGCTGCCGTGCGCGCTCGGTTGGATAGCGCCGAAGGCGTGCGCGGCTATCGCGAGGTGCGCTTTGTGGACGCCGATCTAGTGGCGATCAATGGCAATCGAAATGTCGAGAAATTGCTGCCTTTCGATAGCGACGATCCGCAAGTGGTGCTGCTACGCACACAGCTGACCGTACTGCTCGGCGTGAACGTCTACGGCGCGCCTAAACGCGGCACGCTGGTGGCAGGTCGCTTTTTGACGCCTGAGGATAGCGGCAAGGATTACATCGTGCTGCCTTACGATCCAAAGTTAGAGGCGATCGGCGTGCGAGTCGGCTCACAGCTGACCTATCGCATCACCTCATTTGGCGGCAGCGCGACGCGCCGTGAGCGCACGTTCGAAGTGATCGGTCTGGTAGCGCCTGATGCGCGCGCGGGCTTGATTCCGATTAGCCTGAGCGACGGCACAGCGCAAGTGCCGCTCAGCGCATTGCCGGCAGCGCCGCCTTTTGATCTGATCATCGCGGATGTTGAGCAGAGCGCGCTGAACGATGTAATGGGCAAAGTTGGGGCTGTAGCGGGCATCTTTGTGTTCGATATCAGCCTGTTCGACTCGATCATCACGCGCTTGCTGACTCAGCTCGCCGCGCTGCCGATTTTGATCGCCGTGTTTGCGCTCTTCGCGGCGGCGGCGCTGATCGCCACAACGGTCTCGCTCGCCACTTTGGAGCGGCGCCGCCAGATCGGGGTGATGAAGGCAATTGGTGTGAAGCGCCGCCATGTGCTGGCGCAGCTGCTGATCGAAAACGGCGTAGTCGGCTTGTTGGCCGGTCTGCTCAGCTTGCTGCCGACCATGTTGATACTCGCTGCTGTGCCCGCTCTGACTCAAAACTTCGTCCGGCTGCCTGTGCCCTGGGACTTGATCGGGCTGATGCTGCTGACGGCGCTCGCCGTCACGCTGGGCGCGACGTTGCTGACCGCAGTGCCGGCCGCTAGCGAACCGCCTCTGGCAGTGCTGCGCTACGAGTGAGCGCTACCTCTCAGTAGCAGCGCGCCCCGCAAGCTATGCTGGCAGCTATGCGGCGCTCTCGCTGCGAATAGCGCACAGCGAGGTGCCTCGGTCACTTGGTCACTTGCGGACGTGAAACGTGCCGATGAACACACGCTGCTCGGCATCGGCTGAGCTGCCGCGCGCTGCATAGCGCGTCAGCGTGCGCGGATCGTACAGGCCGACCGCCACGCGATACGCGCCCGGCGGCAGATCGGCAGGCAAGCGCAACACATGGCGCTCTTGATAGCGCCGATCGGGCAGCCAGTTGGCGGGCGGCAACGCACCCCCGCCGACTCGCACATCGCGCTGCGCTGCTTCAATCAGCGCACCCGACTCATCGTAAACGTGCATGAAGACGACTGCGTCAAAAGGTGCTTCAGCCTGCAGCGACCACGTCAGATTGAGCCTCAGGCTGTGCTCAGCCTCGTTGTAGTCTGCTTGTGCCGCGTTCAGCGCTACTGAGTCAGCAAACACGGCGACCAAATCATCTATCGTCTCGCGCTGGTAATCGCCCTGATAGAACCAGTGATAGTACGGCATGTAAAAACCTGCCTCTGCTAAGCCATCCGCCTCAACGCGCAAGGCGAGCTGCTCGCCCGCGATCAGGGTGCGCGGCACGAGCGAGATAATCTCTAACCACTTGCCCGCGATCTCAGGCACGACGCGCACACCGACGAGCTGGTCAGCGGCGTACAAGCGCAACTTGAGCGGATATTGCGCCTGCACGCGCGTAATCCACAGCAGATCGCGCCCTGCTTGTGTCCTGATAGTGAACTGCTCGCCGCCCGTCAGCAGCCTGCCGCCGTCTGTCACACGGCAGGTCGCGTTGCGCGCGTCAGGCGGCGCGCACGCCGCGTAGGTCAGCGTGTGCACCTCGCTCGGAAAGCCGTGACGCTGATACGCCTGCCACCAGCGATAGTCATGCGCCCGTTCGCTCGCCAGATGCCCTACATTCAAACTATCCACCAGCGCGAAGCCGTTCAGCGCCGCAAGCGTGCTCGGCTGCAATGGCTGCGCCGCATATGCGGCATACGTCCAATCCGCGCGGTAGAGAAACTGACCGCTATTTGTGGCAGAAGCGACGTTGATCGAAGGCGCAGTGGACGGAAAAGCGCCTAGCACTTCGCCGAAAACGCCGCTCTGCACAAAGTAACTCAGACCGCGTGCATCAGGATAGATCGCGAAATAATCAGGACGCCATGCGCTGGCGTACATCTGCTCAAATGTGACGCCCGGTCCGTGGCGCCAAGCCGTCGCCGCGTCAGGCGTGGTCAGGCCGACCAGATCGTAAGTCGCGCGCTCGCCAAGATAGCGGGCCACGCCGATATCGTGTACGCCGACTATCGCCTCAGACGGCAATCGCGCGATCGCGCGCGCTAGCGCGCTCTGGCTCAGCGCGACCTCGCGCACATTTTCCGCGTAAAGCTGCGCCCATCTGCCCAAGTTGAACAGCGCGATGATCACCAAGCCGATCAGCAAGCTGTAGGCTGATACGCGGCGCGCTGCGCGGCTGATCGCGACGAGCGCATAACCGCTCAGGACGATCAGCAAAGCGATCAACGGCTGCTGATAGCGCTTGAACTGCCAGAACGCCGTCTCCACGAGCGCCGTGATCGCCGCCAGACCGATCAGCCAGAGCGCGATCAAGAGCGGCAAGCTCGCCTCGCGCCATTTGAGCCATCGCCCGATGCTGAGGACGATTGGCAGCAGCGCGAGCGCGGCGATGAACGCCGTGTTGTAAAGCGAGAGATCCGTGAACAGCTCTTGCCACAAGCGCGCAAACGTCCCCCAGATCGCGGCGAGTTGGCGCTGTGGATCAGGCGGCACGTCGTAGAGATAGCTCTTCGCCTGCATCCCGCTGCTGCTCAGCGCACCCGTCAGGGCGAGGTTGAGGAGCGGCTGTATGAGCGAAGCGAGGAACGGCAAGGCATAGTGAAACAAATCTGCGCGGCGCGGCGACTGAGCGCAGCGCAGATACAATGCGGCGCCAATGCCGATCACAGCGCCTTCAGGGCGAACCAGCGCGGCAAACACGCCCGCCATGAGCGCCGCTCGCGCTTGCCCAACGCGCACCTGCCACAAAGTGAGCAGCGCCGCAAAAATGAACAGGCCTGTCTCCATGCCTGAGACGAATGCCCACGCCAGCGAGCCATGCATGGCAAGGAGCGCTGCCACGCCGAGCGCAAGGGCGCTCAATGCCTCACCCTCAGCGCTGATCAAGCGGAAGACCAGCCACGCCGAGCCGAGCCAGCTCAGCACGCCGATGCCGAGCGCCCACCAACTGAGCGCCTCATCCACAAAGCCGAGCCGATAGCCGATTGCCAAGAGCAGCGGGTACAACAGGCTGGTTGCGCCGCTAGTCGGCGGCTGATCAGCGTTGTAGCGAAACGGATGCCCTTCAGCGAGCGCGCGCGCGTATTGGAAAAGGATATATGCGTCGTCTAGCGGCATGACCGGCACGTCGCGCTGCGCTAGGCGCAACCCGTCGCTCACGAAGCGCAAAGCGAGGCTGCCGATCAGCAGGCAGAGCAAGAGGAACGGCAGCCATAGACGGCGCGTCATGCTTGAGATGCTTGAGATACTTGAGATGCTTGATCGTCAGCCGCCTCAAGCGGGTAGACTTGCCAGCCTACCTCAGGCGTGTCCATTTGCATGAGAGTCTCGCGCGGGATGGCGACCAGCGTGCCGTTCGCCTCGGCTGCGATGGCGCCATCGGGCAGGATGATCTCAGCAGTGGCGGTCACGATCCGCCCGCGATCTTTTTCAACGCGACCACGCACATGCAATGGCGTGTGGAGCGGCGTCGGCTGCCTGAAGCGCACTTCGATGCGCGCTGTGTACATCAGGCGCCGAAAATCGCCTGCCAGCACGGCCCGCGTGAGCGCTTCATCAAGCACAGCAGTGACAATGCCGCCATGCGCAATGCCGGGATAGCCCTGATGTAAGTCGTTCAGCACCACTGTGGCGCGGCAAGCGCTCTGACCGTCGTTGAAGAAGCGCAAGCGCAAGCCATGTGCGTTCTCCAAGCCGCAGGCGAAGCAACGGCGCGAATTCGGCTGCAGACCGTCGGGTCTCATGAGCGCTCCTCAGGCTCAGCGCGAGTAGCCATTGGCGAAGGTGTCGATCATCAGCTTGACATCCTCGCCGAGCGGATACAGGACAGGACAGGTGCAGCCATTGGCGACGTACTCGCGCACTTTGGCGCGCACCTCTTCAGGCGTGCCGCTCGCCGTGATCAGCTGCACGACGTCATCGGGCACCAGCGCCATTGCCCGCTCGATTTGCTCCTCTGTGGCAGGCCACGTCAGCACCTGTCCGATCTCATCCAGCAGCTCTTGGCTGACGCCGCTCGCCTTCATGATGTGCGGTTGCTGACCGAGATACTGCGTGACCAGCTTGCGCGCGCTATCTAGCGCCTTCTTGCGGTCGCGATCCACGCTGGCGACGATCAACTGCGGTCGGTCAATATCGTCCAGCTTGCGCCCCGCCACTTTGGCACCCCGCTCCAAAGCAGCCATCGCCTCTGCGTTGTAAGCGGGCGAGACGAGATAGTTCAGGAGCACGCCATCGGCAATTTCGCCCGCCAGCGCCATCATCTTCATGCCTGTCGCGCCGATGTAGATCGGCACATTGCGCGGCTCACGCCGCCCGTGGACAATATCCAGCTCGATGCCCGTCACACGCACGAACTCGCCGTGAAACGTCACGCGCTTCATCGCCAGCAAGTCGCGCACGACCGTTACCACTTCGCGCATGGCGAGCAGAGGCTTCTCACGCTTAATGCCGACGTTCGCCGCCAATGGATCCCACCACGCGCCGATGCCCAAGATGATCCGATTCGGCGCTAGGTCGTCGAGCGTGAGGAATGTTGAGGCGATCAGCGCAACGTTGCGCGTCCAGTTATTGATCACGCCTGAGCCGACCTTGATCCTGCGCGTGGTAGCGGCAAAGGCGGCCATCGGCACTATCGCGTCGCGCACCAGACGGCTCTCAGCTTGCCAGACTGCCTCAAAGCCGCTCGCCTCGGCATACTGTACGTAGCGGATCGCGTCCGATAAATCGTGAGCATCTTGCAGATACAACGCGACTCGGTCAGGCATGATCGTCTCCCCTCAACCGAGGTGGTGTGCGCCCAGAGTATAGCGCACTTTGCAGCGATAGCATAGGCGAGCGGCGCTGCTCGCCCGCACTCCCTGCTCACCGCCCGTAGCCGTACGTCAGGTCGCTCAGGCAATCCACAACCTTTTGCAGCGACGGGAAGATTTCAGTAGACCTCTCTGAAGAGCTTGTCGTAGCGCTGATGTGTCGCCTCATCAGGCTGATAGGTCTGCTCAGTGCTGGTCATGGCTTGGGCGGCTTCCCGCGCGTTTGCGTACCAACCGACTGCTGCCGCTGCCAAAATGCCTGCGCCAAGATTGGTCGCCTCGGCTGTGCTGGCGCGCCTGACCACTTTGCCGTTCACATCCGCCACGATCTGGCACCATAGCGCGCTGCGCGAGCCGCCGCCCATCAAATGAACTCGTTTATCGGCTGCCCTGTGGCGGCGGCAATGCCTTCCATCGCCAAGCGATGCTCGTAAGCGATGCCTTCCAAAATGGCGCGGTAGAAATGCTCACGGCGATGCGCCCCTGTCCAGCCCAGCATGATGCCGGTCGCTTTAGCATCCCAGAACGGTGGCATGACTGCGTTCCAGTACGGCACGAGCATCAATCCAAGCGCGCCGGGCGGCAATTTGCGCGCTGCAGTTTCCAGCACCTCCTCAGCTGAGACGCTCAGCTCGATCTTGCGCAGATCGGCAGCGAAATTCTCCACAAACCAACTGACCGTGAAAGTGCCGCCGCCTAGCACCTCCTCGAGCACATACGCGCCGGCAATCGGCGAGCAGAGCGTCCGAAAGGCGCGATCTGCGACGTAGCGCTCAGCGTGCGCGCCGCTGACCATTGCCGTGCCGAGATTCAGGTACGCCTTGCCCACCTCAGTGATATTCGCACCCAGCCCTGCCGATTGGCCATCGCCAGCGCCCGCAACAATCGGCAAGCCCGCCCGCAGACCGCACTGCCGCGCCGCTGCTTCGCTCAGCTCGCCAATCACGCTGCCCGGCTGCGCAAGCGGCACGAATTGCTCAGGATTCAAGTGCAGGCGTCGCATCAGCTCGGTCGCCCACGTGCCGCTCGCCATGTCAATCAAGCCCATTGGATCGGCGCAGGGCAAGCTAAATACGAAGGAGTGTGCTTACTCTTCGATAGCCGCTTGGATAGCTGCTTTGATGTTGCGGAGCGTGGTGATCACGTCCTGAGCGCCAGTGGTCATCTTGCCCAGCTCGGTTGGCACTGGGCCGCCCGTGCCGCTGACCGCCGCCCAGCCTGGGAAGCGCGGCTCAGTGCCCATGCGCTCTCTGATCGCCTTGAGCACGGCAGGGAAGTGGCGCGTTGTGCCTGCCGTAACTTTCGCCTTCGCCAAGACGTTCGGCGCGTTGAAAGCGCTCAAGCGCACAGGCACGTTGCCGGCTTCAGCGACCGCGACCTGAGTTGGCTTGCTGGTCGCCCACTGCAGGAAAATCCACGCCGCTTCCTTGACGAGGGTGCGCTTCAATAGTGCAATGCACGAGCCGCCCTGATGCCCGATCGCCGGCACTTCGCCGAAGCTGCACTCTGATGGCGGACGCAACGCCACCTCCTTCGGCAGGTCAGCAGTTTCCCACAGGCCAACCGTCTTCGAGCGATCTGGCGCGTCCAAGCTTGGGAAGAACTCCGCCCATGAGATGACATTCGCGCCTAGGCCTTGCGCCATTGCATCGCCTTGACCGCCCCAGTCCCACGTTGTGATGCCCGCTGGCGTGTGCTTGCCGAGCTCGAGCATGTAGTTGGCGCCCGCGACCGCGAATTCATCGTCAATCACGACTGTGCCGTCGCGGCCAGTGTGCGAGCCGCCATGCGACCACAGCCACGCTGTCCAGTCGCACTGCAGCGCATAGTGACCCGACTTCCACTGCCCAATGTAGCCGCGCACCTCGCTGCCATCAGCGTTCCTAGTCATGTCGGTAGCGCGCACGTTCTCGAGGAACTCAGCCATAGTCGTAGCAGGCTTCAAGCCCAGCTGCTCATAGATGTCGCGGCGATACATATAGATGAAAATCGAGGCATCGAACGGCAAACCGATCAGACGACCGCCATAAGATGCCAGCGCTGGAATCAGCTCAGGCACGAAGTCTTCAAAGTCGAAGTCAGGCATGTTCAGCTCGCTATTCTCATCGCTCATCAACTCCATTAGATCGACCATATCGTCGGCGAAGCGCCCGACCCACGCCTGATCGAGGAGGTAGACGTCGCTCGAAGGTAAGCCTGCGACGGTATCCTGCGCGAGCCTCGAAAGCACCTGACCGAGCGGCGCCTGCTCCCAGGCAATAGTGATTTCGGTCAGCGGCTCGAAGACTTGCTTTGCCAAATCGCTGATGATCTGGCTCAACGCAGTCGATTCTGATAAGACGCGCACGGTCGTGCCGTAGTGGCGTCTGCCTACCTCGCGCAGCCACTGCTCTTGCTCTTTCGAGAGTTGATAGATGCCTTCGCGCAGCGGCGGACGCGCCGCCATTGCCCGATGCAAATCCCAGCGGAACATGCCCGCCATGCTGATGCCGAAACCGGCGAGACCGATACGGCGCAGAAACTCGCGACGGCTGATCTTGCCCTTGCGAAGCTTAGCTCCTTGCTCAGCTACGTAAAGGCG
>JAGHYP010000095.1 GCA_017743585.1 Chloroflexota bacterium | reverse complement strand
TGCCGAGCAGGCGCTGGAGATCACAGAAGCGCTGGTGCGCTCAGGCGCGCTGGACGTGGTGGTGCTGGATAGCGTGGCAGCGCTGGTGCCAAAGAGCGAGATCGAGGGCGAGATGGGCGACTCATTCGTCGGTTTGCAGGCGCGGTTGATGAGCCAGGCGCTGCGCAAGCTGGTCGGCGCGATCAAAAACACAGATACCGCCATGATCTTCACCAATCAGCTGCGCGAGAAGATCGGCGTGATGTTCGGCTCACCTGAGGTAACTACAGGCGGGCGCGCCTTGAAGTTCTACGCCAGCGTGCGCATTGATATCCGCAAGGTTCAAGCCATCAAGCAAGGCGAGGAAGTGGTCGGCAATCGCACGCGCGCCAAGATCACCAAGAACAAGGTCGCGCCGCCTTTCCGCCAAGCTGAGTTTGACCTCATGTACAATGAAGGTATCAGCAAGGTGGGCGATATCCTTGATCTGGGCGTGAGCATGGGCATCATCGATAAACGCGGCGCGTTCTTCCGCTTCAGAGAGGAGGTGCTCGGGCAGGGGCGTGAGAACGCTAAGCAGTTCCTGCGCGAGAATCCAGCCATTGCCTACGAGATCGAGATGCTGATCCGAGAGAATAGCGCCGCGCTGCCTGCCAATTTGATCAGCAGCGCTGCCGATGAGCTGCCGCCCGCCTCGCTGGACGAGTGACGCGCTGAGGCCCTCTGCAAATTGCACAAGGGTATAGCAGCGGTTCGTCCATACTGCAATAGAGCCTTGATTTTTGGCACAATTTTGCATAAGATGATAAACACCTAGAAGCGGCGTGGCGTGCTCTAACTGCCAGCGCCTAATATCGGTTATGTCCATCGCCATGCCGAAGGCGATTTTGTTTTCTTACTGAGGCATCAAGAGACTTATTTTCTAACTTAGAACGAGGAGGTGTCTTATGTCCGATCAACCTCAATATCTGACGCTCAAAGGCCTGCGCGAGCTGGAAGAGCGGCTGAATTACCTGCGCAACGTGCGGCGTCCGCAAGTGGCAGAGCGCCTGCACCAAGCGCTCTCGGAAGGCGGCGAGCTGACCGAAAACGCAGAGTACGATGACGCCAAGAGCGAGCAGGCGTTCCTCGAAGGCGAGATCATGCGCTTGGAGAACATCCTGAGCAACGCGCGAGTCATTGACTCGGATCAGGATGCGCCCTCAGACGTGGTCAGAGTGGGCGACCGCGTGGCGATTCAGGAAAAAGGACAGCGCAAGCAAGAAGTCTACCAGATTGTTGGGCAGGCGGAAGCCAATCCGCGCGAGGGCAAGATTTCAAACGAGAGTCCGCTTGGCAAGGCACTCCTCGGACGCAAGCTGGGCGATAAGGTGGTCGTCAAAGCGCCCGATGGCGATATCATCTACACAATCAAGGCTATCAACAGATGACGCCCATCAGCGCCTCGACGACAGGCTACTCATATAGCCAAGAAGTCGTCGAGGCGGCCTGAAAGGCGCGCGACTCTTCCTCACAGACTTCGAGCATCTCAGCGACCGTTGCGCCGCCCTCAAAAGCGTGACGCAGGTGAGACGAGCCTGTCAGCATGTCGAACCAGTAGCGTCCGTCCTGCTCGAGGAAGCGCACATCGCTCGGGTACATGGCGCGCAGCGCCGCGACCAGATGCAAGCTTGTCGCGAAGCCTTTGTAGACATCCAAACCTGTCTCAACCATGCTTTAAGCGCTCTCTAGTGCGCTGATCGTGTTGAACAATTTGGTCAGCGAGGCGTAATCGAAGCGCGCGTGGCGCGTCACGCGCTGCACGCCTTCGCCCTCTTGCCGCCTTTCCGCGTCAAGTGTGCTTCGACCTGCGCCGCTGGTATAGACCTTGCCGAGCGATTCCCGCAACAGCCTATCGTGCCGCCTGTCCGTTGCGAGGGACGCGCTCAGGCTGAACGCGCGCGCTCTAAAGCGCTCAGGCGCGCCATATACTGCCTGCCCGCGTAGCCCACAATATCGTTCAGGTCGAGATCGAACGGGATGTTGGGCAGGAACTCGCTCAGCAGCTCCATGAACACACCTTGCGCCAAAGGCAACAGCTTGTTCAGCTGCGCCTCAACCGCCGACCACAGCGCAGGCTCGTCGGTCAGCAAGCGCGAGAGCAGATGCAAGCCGAAGGCAATATGGCGCGCTTCATCGCGCTGGACGTATTCCAAGCCTTGCGTCAGCCCTGGCATCAGTCCTTTGGTGCGCAGCGCCTTGAAAATGCCGTAGTAGCCTGTCTCTGCCAGCACGCCTTCGATAGTTATGTGATAGCTGGCGACGGCGCGCGCCTGCGCCCAAGGCGAGTGATCGGTCAACAATGCGTCCAGCGCCGCCGTCAGCTCGGCGAACAATTGGCGGTAGTTCGCACCTGCGATTTGAGCGGCATCAGGCGTCTCGCCCAGCACCTGGCTGATCACTGCGTCGAAGAACTCGACATGCTTGGCTTCCTCGAAGAGCTGTGTGGTCAAGAACATCTCTTCTTCCAAATGACCGCCTTCGCGCTTGAGCGCGACCAACAACGGCGAGAGATCGCCCATAACGGCTGCCTCGCCGCCGATGAAGAGCGCAATTGCGCGCCGAATCAAGTCCTGCTCGCGCGCGCTCATCGCCGCCCAATCGCGCTGATCTTGGCCGAAATCCAAATCCTGCGGATTCCACAGCAACTGCTTTGCCTTGTGATAATCGCGCAGCGGCAGTAGGGTGTGATCGAGCCGCATATTCGATATCACCTCACCATCGCTTCACAACGCTTGGCGCACCTGACAAGCAGCAAGCGCGACCGAGCATAGTATAATGCGCGCAGGCGATCTTTACGAGAACTGGCAGCAGAGATGATCACCGATTTGCGAGAGCGCTACAATGCGGCTTTCACGCAAGCGCGCTACGATGCCTTTGTGCAAGACCTGAACAGCACCTACCGCTATCCAATGGATTTTCACCTGTGCGAGACGCCGCTCTTCTTGAGCGCGCCGCTCATGGCAGCCTTGCTGGACGCCACAGAGCGGCTCGCCCGCGCTGTATTGAGCCCTGAATACCTTGCGCGCAGCCTTGCCGCAGTGCCACCAGCGCTGCGAGACGCTCCGATAACCTATCCCGAGTGCCTGCAGCTGGATTTCGCGCTCTGCTACGACGAGGCGGGGGACGTCGTGCCGCGCCTGATCGAGTTGCAGGGCTTCCCGACGCTCTACGGCTTCCAATGGTTGCTCGATCGGAAGATTCGCCAGCACTTTGAGATCGATCCATTGCTTCGCTTTTACGTGGCGCCATACACTGAGGAAGCTTACATTCGCCTGCTGCGCGAGGTGATCGTGGCAGATTGCGATCCGCAGCAAGTCGTCTTGCTGGAGCTGATGCCTGAGCAGCAGAAGACGCGCATAGATTTCGCCTGCACTGAGGCGTTGCTCGGCATTCGCACGGTCTGCCTGACGCAGGTGACCGAGCGCGGCGAGCGAGTCTTTTACAAGGACGAGCGCGGGCGCGAAGTGCCGATTGCGCGCTTCTACAATCGGCTGATCTTCGACGATCTAAGCGGCGAGATGTTGGCGAAGGCGCAGCGGCTCTGTAGCGCGGCGGTGAGCTGGGTCTCGCATCCGCATTGGTTCTTCAGGATCAGCAAGTATTCTCTGCCGCTCTTGTGCGATGCTTGTGTGCCAGAGTCACACTTCTTGGCGCAGCTGGACACCTACCCGCCTGATCTGGCGCAGAATTACGTGCTGAAGCCGCTCTTCTCTTACAGCGGCAGCGGCGTTGATCTCGATCCGACGCCTGAGAAGCTAGATGCCATCCCTCAGGCGCGCCGCGCCGAGTATCTCTTGCAGCGCAAAGTGGAATACGCGCCGCTGGTCAAGACGCCTGATGGCTACGCTAAGGCTGAGGTGCGCATGTTGCTGCTATGGAACGCGCGCCATGCGCGCCTCGAGACGGTCGCTACGCTGGTGCGCATGAGCAAAGGACGCATGATGGGAACGCGCTTCAACCGCGATCAGACATGGGTCGGCCCGACATTGGCATACCATCAAAGCTTGTGAGTGTGCTAAAAACTTGTAAACAAAAAGCTCAAAACGCTCATAAACGCCGCATGAGGGACGCGCTCTACGCTATAATCGAAAGCAGAAGGTCTGTTCGGCGCTATACTGAGCAGCCTATCGCGCCTGAGCTTGTGCAGCGCCTGCTGAAAGCGGCAATCTGGGCGCCCTCCGCGCACAATCGGCAGCCATGGCGCTTCGTCGTCCTCAGCTCAGCTGAGGTGCGCTGCAAGCTGGCAGCTGCGATGGGCGAGCGCTTGCGCGCCGACCTGACCGCTGATGGCGCCGCGCCCGAGCTGATCGAGCGCGATGTCAGCCGCTCATATAGCCGTATCAGCGGCGCGCCAGTGGCAATTCTCGTCTGCCTGAGCATGGCGGATATGGATCGCTATCCCGATGAACGGCGCAGCGAGGCGGAGTACATCATGGCTGTTCAAAGTGTGGCGATGGCGGCGCAGAATTTGCTCCTCGCGGCGCACGCCGAAGGCTTGGGCGCGTGCTGGATGTGCGCGCCGCTCTTCTGTCCCGATGTAGTGCGCAACGTGCTCAACTTGCCCGCCGATTGGCAGCCGCAGGCGCTGATCACGCTCGGCTATCCTGCTGCAGCGCGCGAATCCAGCCGCCACGCGCTTGAAACACGGGTGCTATGGCGCTGAGAAGCGGCGTTACGCGCGTCGTGGCGCTGGCGGGCGGCGTAGGCGGCGCTAAATTGGTGGAAGGTCTAGCAGCTTGCCTGCCGGGCGGCGCGCTGACCGTGATCGGCAACACAGGCGATGACTTCCGCCATTACGGGCTGCATGTCTCGCCTGATCTGGATACGCTCATGTACACTTTGGCGGGCATCGCGCATCCGATCAACGGCTGGGGCATTGCTGACGACACGCGCCAGATGCTGAGCATGTTGGCGCGCTATGGCGAAGAGACTTGGTTCGGGCTGGGCGACCGCGATCTCGCCACGAACATCCTGCGCACACATTGGTTGGCGCAGGGCGCGCCGCTCAGCGCGGTCACGCAGCGGCTGTGCGCACGGCTTGGCATTGCGACGCGCTTGCTGCCGATGACCGACGATCCGCTGGCGACGGTCGTCTACACCCTAGAACATGGCAGGCTCGCATTTCAAGAGTATTTTGTGCGCTACCGCTGGCAGCCGACTGTGCAGCGTCTGGTCTACGAAGGCGCTGAGACAGCACGGCCCGCTGAAGGCGTCCTAGCAGCTTTGGAAGCGGCTGAGGCGATTATCATCTGCCCGTCGAACCCGTTGCTCTCAATCGAGCCGATCTTGCAAGTGCGCGCTATTCGCCAAGCGATCATGGTGCGGCGTGCGCCGTGCCTTGCCGTCAGTCCGATCATCGCTGGCGCCGCCCTGAAAGGCCCGACCGTCAAATTGATGACCGAGCTGGGCTTGCGCGCCGACGTGGCGGGCGTGGCGGAATACTATGGCGGGTTGATTGACGCCCTTGTAGTGGATCACGCCGATGGCGATGTGCGCATCCCGCAGCGCCGCTTTGTGACCGATATCCGGATGATGACGCCGGCGGACCGCAGGCGCCTAGCCGAAGAAGTATTGTTGATGATAGGAGACTTAGCATGACCATCTGGGCGATTGTGCCAGTCAAGCCTTTTGTGCGCGCCAAGAGCCGTTTGGCGAGCGTGCTGACGCCTGAACAGCGCAAAGCGCTCGCCGAGCGTATGTTACGGCACGGCTTGGAGACATTAAGCAGCGTATCGGCTATCGCAGGCGTGATGGTGATCAGCCGCGATACGAGAGCGCTGGCAATCGCGCGCAAGTACGGCGCGCGGACCGTGCAGGAGAGCGGCGCGCCTGAGCTGAACGCTGCGCTCCTGCGCGCCACAGAGCTAGCGCGGCTGCGCGGCGCGACCGGCGTCTTAGTCTTGCCCGCCGACCTGCCGCTCTACACCCCGCAAGATATCGAAGAAGTGCTGCAGCTTGGTTGCCACGGTCAAACAGTAGTGCTGGTGCCTGATCGCAACGAAGACGGCACAAATGCCATGCTGGTCAAGCCGCCTGCACTCATTCCGTATTCGTTCGGCGCTGGCAGCTTTCAGCGGCATTGCGCGCTCGCCGAGCAGCGCGGCGCCGCGCTCAAAATTCATCGCTCTGAGCGCCTGAGCGTGGATATTGATACGCCAAGCGATCTGGCTTTCTATCAGGCGCAATTCGGCGGTATCACCTGTGCGTCTTGAGGAAATGTCGGACAGATGAGCATCAGCTTATATCGTTTGGAAGTAATTTGCATTTCGATATATAGTCATAACTTACAGCACACTTTCGGGGTGAAGAGCTGATGAGCATTGAAAGGCTAACAGCAGGAGAATATCGCCACTTAGTGGAAATCATGGAGCACATGCGCGCTTGGTAGAGCATCGAGCATCGCCTAGTGAACATGCGCCTGGCAGATCTAGAGCAATTCATCGGGCGCGTCAATCTCGATCTCAATTCGCGCGTCTTCAGCGGCGCGCTGATCTCTGAGCTGCAGACGTACGGCAGGCAAGATGGCGAGCCTGTCCTAGCGCCTTGTACGCTATGTGCGCGACTTGCTCGGCGAGGGCGCGGAGCGCGAATTCCTTGATCGCTTGCTCGGGCCGTACAGCAGCGCGCCGAGCGCAGGCAAACCGATCAGGCATAGCGACGTGAGCGTGCTGCTCTTCCTGAGCGCTAATCCGCACCGTGACTTGCAAATAGACGGCGAGATGCGCGAAGTGGATTCCGCAATTCAGAGCGCGCCCTGTCGAGATAGATTCAGGCTGGAAAAGCAAACCGATCTGCAATTAGAAGATTTGCAAGCGCATCTGCTGCGCTTCAAGCCGCGCATCGTGCATTTCTCAGGGCATGGCGATGACCAAGGCAGCATTGTCGTCATGGACAAAGGACGCCCCACTGGCGTGCGGATACCCGCCTTGCGCAATCTGTTCGGCGAGCTGCGCTGCACGAATCTGGTCGTGCTGAACAGCTGCTTCTCACAGCCACTGGCAGAAGCGCTGAGCGAAGTGGTAGATGTCGTGGTCGGCACTGGCGACGCGATTCGTGACAAGGCAGCCGTTGAATTCGCGAAAGCCTTCTATCACAGCTTGGCGAGCGGCAAGAGCGTGCATACGTCCTTCGCACTCGGCGTCAACGCGCTCAATCTGAGAGGCTACCCTGAGAGCGCTGTGCTGAAGCCATTCACGCGCTCAGGCGTTGACGCCAGACAAGTCTTCTTCTGCTGAGCGACGGCAACGGCATAACATATCCTGTCTTTTTCCGCCCTTTTGTGCTAAACTGAAGGTGCGGTTTCTCGCGTTCTCGGCGTGAAATTAGGTGGCAAGCGCATGCGCTGCCGGAGAGAGCCATGTCCGATAAGCTGAGCGATGATAAGGAGCGTCCGCGCAGCAGCATCTTCGGCTCGCGCTCCGATGATAAAAGAGAGGAAGAGAGGGGGCCCGAAGAGCATCCATCGCCTTTCGGCGGCAGGCCGATAGGCAGTATCTTCGGCAGGCCGACCATGACCAGCGTCTTCGGTCGCCCGACGCCGATGCCGCCGCGGCCTATTACCAGCACGAGCAGCACGCTCAAGCCGCCTGAATCCAAGCTCACTGGCGGCGCTTTTGGCGCGCCCGCTGCTGAAGCGCCCAAGGTCGAGGACGCTAAGCCTGCTGCCTCGCCAAAGCCTGAGTCGCCCGGCGCTGCGCCTAAGCCTGAGGAGAAAAAAGCGGGCGGATTGTTCAGCTTCTTGCGCAAGCCTGCCGCTCCTCCAAAGCCTGAGTCGCCTAGTGCTGCGCCCAAGCCTGAGGAGAAAAAAGCAGGCGGGTTTTTGAGCGCTTTGCGCAACCCCCCTACCTCGCCGAAGCTTGAGTCGCCCAGCGCCGCGCCCAAGCCTGAGGAGAAAAAAGCAGGCGGATTTTTGAGCGCCCTGCGCAAGCCCGCCGACCCATTGAAGCCTACGCCACCAGCAGAAACGCCCAAAATCGGCACAGGCAAGCCTGCTGAGAAACCGCACAGTGGTATCTTGAGCAGCGCCAAGCCCGCTGAGCAGAAGCCCGCCGAGTCGGGCCGCAAGCGTAGCTTCTGGCGCCTCTTCAAGGGCAGCAGCGCGCCGACGAGCGAGACAGGCGCGCTGCTGAAGACAACCACGCCGCCTGATCCCAAGCGCAGCGGCTCATCCGTGCCCGGCGCGCCGCCCGCGCGCGGCGAGAAGCAGGCAAGGCCGCTGGAAGGTCAGACACACGTCACGGTCAAGAACGTCGGTCTCTCGCTCGATCAAAAGCTGGATATCATCGGCTGGCTGTTGATCGCCACTGGCATCGTGATGATCTTCGGCTTGATCCAGCCCGATGAAGGCACCTTCACCAAAGCCATTGTGGATATCTTCGGCGCGCTCTTCGGCTACGGACGCTACCTGATTCCAATTCCGTGCTTGGCAGTCGGCATTTGGCTGTTTGTGCGCTACTTCAAGGAGAATCCATTCCTCGCCTTGAATGCGCAGCAGATGACAGGCGCGGCGCTGCTCTTTTTGAGCATCGTGACTTGGCTGCACACGATTGAGCTGATTGACAAGGTCGTCTACGATTGGGACGAGCTGATCGCGGTCTCGGCGCGCGCTGTGGATCAGATGCAAGGCGGCGGCTGGGTCGGCGACCGGCTGTACATGATCCTGATCAGGCTGACGGGCGAGTTCGGCGTGCCGGTCGTTCTGACCATCACGACGCTGGTCGGTGCGCTGTGGTTCTTCGAGCTTTCGTTGGCAGAGATCGCCATCTACATTAAGTCGGTCTTCCAAATTTTGGGCGCGCGGCTCAGGCGCATTCGCGAGAGCTGGCGCGCTTGGCGGCATGCAGCGGCAATGCGCCGCGCTGCGCGCGCCGCAGCCCGCGCCGAACTACGTGCGCAGCGTGAAGCAGCGAAGTTAGCTGCGCAGGCGCAGAAGCAGCCGCAACCGGCCGCAAGGCTACCGGCGTCTGCGACTCTAGCGACTGCAGAGATGCTCTCGCGGCAACCGCTCTCAGCGCCGATTGGCGCGGAGGGCCAGCCATCTGACCGCAAGGTTGCGTTCCGCGCCCCTGTGGTCGTCCCTGCCGCCGCCGTGAGCGAGCCGCCTATCACTGACGAAGACACTGCGCCGCCCGTACCCGCCATTGCCAAGCCGTCGCCGCTCGGTGCGCACAGCGCAGCCACCAAGAAGCGCAGCACAGCGCAACCTTCGCCGTTCAGCGCGCCGATCGGCGCAGCGCCTGCCGAGCCATCCAAGCCTGCCGCCGAAGCGCCGCCTGAGCACAAGACAACTGGCGTCTTCAGCAGCCCGTTCGGCAAGACTGCGCAGCCCGAGCCTGCTGCCAGCGCGCAAGCCGCGCCCGCTGAGCCTGTGCCGTCCGAGCCGCCTAAGCCTGCCGAGAGCGCCAAGCGGGCAACTTTCGGCCCTATTTTCGGAAGCAAACCGAGATCTGAACCGTCTACTGC
>JAGHYP010000094.1 GCA_017743585.1 Chloroflexota bacterium | reverse complement strand
AGATGTGTATAAGAGACAGTTGCCGATGTGATCACTTATCTTTTCCTGATCCTCGGCACGATCGTCATGTTCTTTCCAGTGGTGTGGCTGGTCATGTCTTCCTTCAAGCCAATCACCACGCTCTACCAGACGCCGCCGACTTTCTTCCCCTATCACCCCGTGACCATGCAAGTGCCGGGCTACCCTGAGCCGCTGCCGCTGGTGGATGTGCGCCAAGAAGATGGCAGCGTCAAGCGCATGGCGCGCGTCGGGCGCATCATCGGGGTTGAGGCGCGCGTGATAGACCTCGACGCGCCTCACAAGCCACCCGTGCACGTCCGCCTTGAAAATATCACGCCCGTCCAAGAGATTCGCTTCGATCTGAGCAATTACACGAACGCGATCGATCGCTTTCCTTTCGGCGTGTACCTGCGCAATAGCGTCGTGATCACCATCTCAGCCACAGCGCTCACGTTGTTGATCAACAGCATGGCGGCTTATGCGCTCAGCAAGTATCGCTTTCGCGGGCGCAATGTGATCTTTCTGCTCATCTTGAGCGCGCTGATGATCCCGCTCTCCGTGATCATGATCCCTGTCTTTCTAGTGATCAGCCGAGTTGGCTTGGCGGGCAGCTTGCTCGGCGTGATCATCCCGCCATCTGCCACGCCGACGGGCGTTTTTCTGCTCCGCCAATACATGCTGACCATTCCCGATGAGCTGATCGAAGCGGCGCGCATTGACGGCGCGACTGAGTGGCGCATTTACTGGCAGATTGTCATGCCGCTGGCAGCGCCGGCGCTGGCAGTGCTGGCGATTTTCAGCTTCATGTGGCGCTGGAACGACTTTCTGTGGCCTCTGATCGTGCTAGGCGGACGCAGCGACCTTGCCACGTTGCAGCTCGGCTTGCAGAGCTTTCAGGGCGAGCTGAATGTGCAATGGGACTCGCTCTTAGCGATGACTGTGCTTTCGATGCTGCCCGTCGTCTTCGTCTTCGGCTTTCTGCAGAGATACATTACGACGGGCATCGCCTCAACGGGCTTGAAGGGCTAGTGTACCGTTTTCTCTACCGCCACTTGCTCTCACGCCTTGATGCCGAGCAGATGCACGGCGCTGCGCTGCGCGCTCTTGCCGTCACGGGCGCTGTGCCGCTCGGTCGGGCGCTTCTGCGCTCTCTTTTCGCGCCGCGATGCGATCCGAGCCTGCGCGTGCAGGCGTTCGGACTGCGTTTTGCGCATCCGCTCGGCTTGGCGGGCGGCTTCGATAAAGATGGCGTCGCGCTGCACGGCCTTGCCGCGCTCGGCTTCAGCTTCATCGAAGTCGGCACGGTCACGCCGCTGCCGCAGATGGGCAACGCCAAGCCGCGTCTGTTTCGCTTGCCCGAAGATCGCGCGCTCATCAACCGACTCGGCTTTCCGAGCAGCGGCATGGCGCGCGTGGCGCGCAATTTGCGGCGACGTCCCGCGCAGCCGCTCGCGATCAGCTTGGGCAAGAACAAGGCGACCCCCTTGCACGCCGCACTCCAAGATTACCGCGCCGCCCTTGAGCGCCTGTATCCCTACGGCGACCTGTTCGTGATCAACATCAGCTCGCCGAACACGCCTGAGCTGCGCAATCTGCAGAGAGCTGTTTATCTGGCCGACTTGCTGGCGGGTCTGCGCCAAGCGCTGGAGGCGCAAGATGTTGCCAAGCCGCTCTTGCTCAAAATCGCGCCTGACCTAAGCCTCGACGAGATCACCACCATTTGCGTGTTAGCGCTGCAGCACGATATCAGTGGCGTGATCGCCACCAATACAACCGTGTCGCGCCCTTCGGGCCTGCGCAGCACAGCCGCTCGCCAGATAGGCGGCTTGAGCGGCGCGCCGCTGCGCTCTATCTCAACCGAGATTGTGCGGCACATCCGTCAAGTGACGGCGGGCAAATTGCCCGTGATCGGCGTGGGCGGCGTGTTCAGTGGCGCGGATATCTGGGAGAAACTGCGCGCGGGCGCAGTGCTGGTGCAAGCGTATAGCGGCTTCGTCTACGAGGGACCGTCACTTGTGCGGCGCGCCATCGCCGAGCTGCGGCAGATCATGGCGGCGGAAGGCGTGCGCAATCTTTCCGAGATCGTTGGCACAGCCTGACGCGTTCAGCTTTCTTGCGCGGCGCTCTGAGCGGCATCGGCGGGCGCGCCTTGCGCGCTGGAGCTGTTGCCGTTGGCGGGCAGCTCAGCTTTTGGCGCGTCGCCTTCAGGCACGCCTTCGGGCAGCTCGACGCTTTTCTCGGCGCTGCCCGCCGAGGGCAGCGTCACGCCCCAGCGCTGCGTAAAACCGATGCGCCGTTTCTCAGGCTCAAGGCGGCTGATGCGCAGCGACAAGCGATCGCCTTTCTTCACATAGCTATACGGCTCTTTGAGCGTGCCGTCGCCCATCTCGCTCAGGTGCAGCAAGCCCTCTAGGCCGTCGTCCAACGCGATGAACGCGCCGAAATCCACCACATTGGTGACCGTGCCTTCCACTGACTGGCCTTCGTAATAGCGATTTATGGCGTCTGACCATGGGTCAGGCAGCAGGCGCTTGCGGCTGAGCGCGATGCGATTGGTCTCGCGGTCAAGGCTCAGCACGTAGACCTCGATCTCATCGCCAACGCGCAGCACATCTTTGGGATGATCGACGCGATGCCATGCCAGCTCGCTGACATGAATCAAGCCATCTGCGCCGCCCAAGTCCACGAACGCGCCGAAGTCGCGCAAGCCCGTCACAACGCCCTTGACCACGTCGCCTTCCATCAGCTCGGAGAGCAACTTCGCCTTCTGCTGGACGCGCCGTTCCTTCTGCGCTTCGCGCTCGCTGAAGATCAAGCGGCGGCGCGATTGGTCAACCTCGATCGCTTTCACGCTCAGCTGGCGTTTGCTCACGCTCAGCGACTCGCGCTGATCCGCGCCGCCCGCGCCAACCGAGAGCAGGTGCGAAGACGGGATGAAGCCCTCCAGCCGCCTCCAGCGCACCAGCACGCCGCCGCGGTTGTAGCCCGTGACGACCACTTCCACCACCTCGTCTGTGTTCAGCAAGCGCCGCGCCTCTTCCCAATCCTGCTGCTGCATGCCTTGACTGATCGAGACGATCAAGTTGCCGTCTTGATCGCGCGGATTGAGGACGTAGACAAAGACCTTATCGCCGACCTTCAAGTTCTGCCGTACCGCCGGGTCAAGGCGCTCTAAGTCTTGAGCAGGCACAATGCCATCTTGCTTGGCGCCGAGATCGACGAACACGTCGCCCTTGCTATCGATCTGAAGAATGGTCGCGCTGCGAATCTCGCCGCGCTCAGGCGGCGTATAATCCGACGAGGCCTCTAGTAACTTTAAGAACTCCGCCCGCTGCGCCTCTCGTTGCTTTTCCCGCTCTGACCTATCTGACACCATACCTCTGACCGCCTTGCTGAGAGATCGCCCTCAGCGAGGTACACAACGTGGAAACGCAGTGTAAACGTGGTGTAGCAGACGTTGCTACACGAGTATGCGCTCCCACGACCCACCATTATGCTCATGCTTACCTAGATTCTATCAATGGCAGTACGGCAATGCCAAGTGAAAATCTGATGAGACCGACGGAAGTCAGGGCGAATTCAGAAAGGCTTGAGCGTCCCGCGGATCGGCTTGCGCGCCGCCCTTGCCGCTGATAAACTCTGCCCAAAAAGGTGAAGAGCCATGCTGGAGGCACTCGCAAAGGCAGCGCGACCGCTTTTGGAGAGTCCATATGTGCGGCGCGTGCGGCGCAACCACGGCTTGGAGCACGCGACCGTTCACGTGCTGGCGCAGTACGTCCCGAATCTATCGGTCGCTGGCCGCTCGGACGCGGACGGGTTCTGGCTGATGGGCGACCTGACCACTGAGCAGGTGCAGCGCGCAGTGGAGGAGGCGCTGCGCCGTATGCGCAACGGCGAGCGCAAGCTCGCCATCCATCCGAATTGCGGCACGTCGCTGCTGACGACGGGCGTGCTGGTCAGCTTGGCGGCGCTGGCGGGCAGCATCGGCGTGCGGCGCGGCGCGCTGCAATACCTCAGCCGTCTGCCGAGCGTGATCCTGCTCTCAATCATCGCCATCATCTTCTCGCGCCCGCTCGGCTTGCAGCTCCAAGAGCATTTCACCACGCTCGGCGATCCAAGCGACCTGCAAGTCCTGAGCATCACGCGCCACGAGGGACGCGGCATCCGCGGCCGCAAAATCGTCTTCCACCGCGTCCAGACGCGCTCATCCTAGCACTGTGAGCAAAAAAGCGCCTGTTTTCTACATTTTCCACGGCGATAATCAGTTCGAGCTGCGCGCCGAGCTGCGGGCTATCCGCGCGCGCATGGCGGAAGCCGACAGCACAGGCGACCTGAACATCAGCACCTTTGACGGCACGACGGCGAGCGTGGCTGAGGTCATCAGCACGGCGCAGATGGTGCCGTTCTTATCGGATCGCCGCCTAGTGATTGTAGAAGGCATGTTGACGCACCTCGCGCCGAAGGCGAAGCGCGGCAAGGGCAAAAGCAGCGCCGAAACAGCGCACCAGCCCGACGAGCAGCAGAGCGCCGCTGCACAAGCCGCTCTTGAGGCGCTTTTGAAGGCGCTGCCGACTTTGCCCGATACAGCGCGCCTGATCTTCGCCGAGCCGGGCGCGCTGCACGAGACGCATCCTGTCTTGAAATTCGCCAAGCAAGAAGACTCGCGCGGCTTGGTGAAGCGCTTCTCCGTCAAGCTCGATCCGAAGTCGCGCTCGGATCGTCCGAAGTGGGATAGCGCGTGGCTGAGCGCGTGGGTCGTCAAGCGCGTTGAGCGGTACGGCGGCAGCATCGAGCGGCGCGCCGTCAGCCTCCTGATCCAGCTGGTGGGGCAGGATTTGTACGCGCTGGATAACGAGTGCGCCAAGCTGGCGACATACGTCGGCGGCTCGCGTCCGATCACAGAGCAAGATATCGCTGCGCTGACGCAATACGTGCCAGAGAGCAGCATCTTCGAGATCGTCGAGGCGCTCGGCAAGGGCGACTCGAAGACGGCGCTGACCTTGATGCACCGCAGCATCGAGCGCTTCGGCGAGTCGCCGCTGGGCATCCTCGCCATGATCAACCGCCAATTCCGCCTGCTGATCCAATTGCGCGAAGCGCTCGACGATCCCTCGTGCGAGGCCGCGCTGCGCCAAGTCGAAGACCTGAGGATGCTCCCCGAATTCACCTTGAACAAGCTGCGCGAACAAGCGCGGCGCTTCTCGATGCGCGCGTTGGAGCGCATTTACCGCCATTTGCTGGAAGTGGATTACAACATCAAGGTCGGCAAGGTCGCTGACGTGCTGGCGCTCGACCTGCTGGCTTCAGGCTTGGCGAGTCAGGTTTGAGCGCCTGCCTCAGCCTACGCCCGAGCGAGGATGCTGTCCATGCGCGCGCCCTGTGCGCGTTGCACCTGGCGCGGCCGAGCCGCTCCAGCGCTTGAGAGAGCCCAGTCGCGCTCGGCACTCGTCACTTTGAGTCTCGCTCTGCCGCTCAGCGCCGATTCGTTGCGCGCCGTTGCGCCGATCAGCCGATTCAGACGCCCCGTCATGCCGCGCTTTCGCTGACCGCGCCTGCGGCGTATGGCTGCGGCGTCAATCCCAGCGCGGTCAGCGGCGCAGGCAACTCGCCTGAGAACGTCAGATAGAGCTGCTCGCGCGCGCGCGTCATCGCCGTGAACAACAAGCGCTTCGCTTTGCTCAGCGCAGCCTCATCAACGCCTTCAAAGGCGGTCTGCAGGTGCGGCACGATCACGGCGCGGAATTCCAAGCCTTTCATGGTCAGGAACTCCATCACGCGCACGTCCTGCAGCGCAGTGTAGAACTCTTTTTGCGCCTTGTACTTCACGAGAATGGCGATTTCCTTAGGCGGGATGCCTTGCTCAATCAGGCGCTGGACGGCTTGACGGACGCAAGCGACCTCTTCTTGCTCTGAGGCGCACTTGAACAAGACCGGCGGCTGCCCTTGCGGTAGATCGTACGTGCGCAGGTCAGGGGTGACGCGATCTTGCACGAACGGATCGTCCGCCAAAAGCCGATGTGCCACTTCAGAGATAGCGCGCGTGGAGCGATACGGCACGGTCAGCAGGCGCGTGCGCCCTTGCACGCTGATCCCGCGCTCTTGCCACGAGTGCAGGCGGAAGATGCTCTGCGATGGATCCTCACACATGAACAGATAGCCGCGCGGCTTGAGCAACGCCTTGATGACCGCGATCCACGAAGGCGCGAAGTCTTGCGCTTCGTCAATCAGCACTGCGTCGTAGCTGTGGCGCAACGCATGACCGTTTTGAAGCACCTCAAGCGCCTTATGCGGCATATCCGCCCAATCCCAGAATTGGGCTGTGCGCTGGAAGGCGCAGTAGCGCTCGAAAATGCCGTTGACGATCTCGCGCGCCTGCGCGTTGAGCGGGCGCTCGCGCCCCTTGCGCTCAACCTTTAAATAAGCGCTGTTATCCCACAAAAATAGCTCTTTGCGATACTCAAGCTCCGCCGCCACAAAATCGGCGGGCAGATTCAGCGCCCTCAGCGCCGCTGATTCATGACGCTCCAGCCACTGCGCGACTTGCGCAGCAGAGTGCGAGCGATAGTTCGGATCGCCGATGATATCGTAGCAGAGCTTGTGGAAGTGCTGCACTTCAACTGTCGCCCCAGCCAGTTGCTCGCGCAGCGCGTTGGCGAGATTTTTGTTGAAAGTGACGACCAAGATGCGCCGATCGGGATAGCGTTCGCTCAGGCGACGCGCGCGCTCGACCAAGACCAGCGTCTTGCCGCTGCCCGCCACGCCGCGAATCAAGCGCACTTCCAGCTCAGGCTGCAGTTCTGCCTCGGGCGCGCTGGCTGCAGCGCTGGGCGCGCCGTCTGGCAGGAGTTGCGCCTGCTGCGCAAGGCTCTTCGACTGCTCAACGATGACCGCTTCTTGCGGAAACGAGAGCGTGCCGACATCTCGATTCTGGCTATCTTTGATGATCAAGCGCGGATCGATCACGCCGCGAATCACGTCAAGCGCCGACTGCGTGATCGGGTGCCTGATCGAGAACGGCAGGCGCACGCTGGTGAGCGCGTTTTCAAGCGCCTCGGGCGATTTGAGCGCCTCGGCGCCGAACACCTCCCCTGCGCGCCAGACGTTCACCTCAATCCCCTGCTGAAGCACCTGCTGCGGCAAATTCGAGAAGATGACGGCATAGCCGACGGGAAACGTCAGCTTGCCGCGCAGCCTGCCGCTCTGGACGAGCAACTCGGCGCGCACTTTGAGCATATCCATCAGCGCGAAGCAGTAATCCTGCGCCACGCGCACGGGATTCTCCTGCTCCAGCACTGTGCCATCGCGCCGCCGTATGCGCATCCTCTCTTGATCCGCTTCGAGCACCTCAACCCAATCTTTGATCTCAAGCACCACCACGCCGAGATACGCGCCGACGACGATGAAATCAGGCTGAAGGTGCGTCAGCCGTGGATGGTTCAGGCGCGGCTGGGCGCGCCAGAAGAAATGCCTGCGATTTGGAAGTTGCCCCAGAAGCCTGCTGACGCTGCGCTCGCCGAAAGTAGGTTTCATGGTACAGACAGAGATAGATAGGCAATTCGTCTCGAAGCGCTGATGAACCGCTTTTTAACACACTTTCTGCTGGAGGGCAACTATTTGCCGAGGTCTTGCGGTCTCAGCGCTCTTCGACGTAGGCAGGCACGTCCAGCTCGCGCGCGATCCAGCCACCGATGTGATGCGCGGGCGAATCCAGCTCGCCGAGGTGCAGCGGACGCTTCTGATGGAAGGCGACGCCCTCGGCGGCGCGCCCTTCCACGTCGCTCATGTGCGCCAGCAGGATGAACCCGCGCCGCCCTGCGTAGATGTGCAGCCAAACTTCCAGCCAGACTTTCTGGAGGCGCGACGCCCGATCGGCGGGCTTGCGCCGATTGACCACATGGCTGATCAGCACGTATTCGGCGCTCTCATACGGAAATTGGAAGCGCACGCGCGAGCCGCTCGGATTGGTCAAGCGCACAAGCTGATTGCGCAGATCGATCACGACGCATGTCTCTTGCCTGAGGGCGCGCCATTGCCAAAAGACAAGCCCTGTCAGCAGCGCGGCGATGCCCAGACCTGCGTAGGGCAGCCATGCAGGGCTGACGGGCGCAAAGGGCGTGCTCAGCGCGCCGATTGAGAGGACGGCGAAGAGCGGCGCGAGCAGGCTGAAGAAGAGCATCCGCGCCAGCAAGCCGCGCCGCCACTCCTTGCCGCGGCGCAGGACGTACGCGCCCTCGCGCGCGCTGAAGAACCACTCGCTGGCGCGAATCGGCAACGGCGCCAACAGCAAGTCGGGCGCGCTCGGCTCAGGCGCGGCGCTGGGCGGCGCCGGCGCCGCGGACTCAGGCGGGATCAGCTTGAAAGGCTTTTCCCACAGCGCGGCGAGCGCGCGCGCCGCCGGCTCAGCAGCGGCCGCCGCATCCGCGCGCCAGCGCGCCAAGCCGCACCAACGGCTGCCGCGCCCGAGCGCCGCTTCAGGCGTCAGCAGCACGCCCAGATGCCACGCCGAATCTTCGGCGGCGTAGCCCAAGGCGACCAGCGCGATCTGATCCGTGGTCAGGAAGCCGCTCTCAGGCAGACGGCGCGCCGTCGCAAAGGCAGGTGTATACGTCATGCCGCCGGGCGCAGCCGAGACAATCGGCAATCCCGACTCGCCGCGCCCGTTGTAGAGATACCAACGCGCAGAGTCATACCGAATGGTCAGATCGTCAGCGGCCGTAACGCTCAGCATGTGTTGCCTTTTCCCGCATCAGGCTGTGTGTGGTGCAGAACGGCCGGGCATTATAGCGCATCTTGATATCCTTATGTTCATATCCTTATGTTCAATCGAGAGAGTGAAAGCACGCGGTTATAATTGCGCCACCAAGCGCCCCGCAGATTACGTGATCCCACTCTCTCGCTTCAATCTCAATCCCAGATCGTCAGAAACTTGCTCACTCAATCGCGGCACGACTACTCACAGATTCTGAGAGGATGGACGATCATGAAACACTACAGAACGAAGCGCCAGAGAGCCGAAGATAAGGTACAACCCATGACGGCACTACCTAAATATGCAGACGCCACAGGCCTCGATATCAGCCGCACAGGATTCCACCTCAGCATCCCAGCGTCCGGACCGCCCGCGACCTAGCCAGTGTGGTACGTTGACTACGTAGCGCAGCCCAATTGGAAGCGCATCCTAGCAAACCTATGCCGACCCGGCACCGTGATCGTCGCCGAGCCGACCGGCTGGCATTACCTAGTGCCAGTAGCGAACGCCATTCAGCGCAGGACGCAAGCGCGCCTGTATCTCGTAGACCACCAGATCAGCGGCAAGATCAGGCAAGCACACATCAGCAGCCAAAAAACCGACCAGACCGACGCACGCGCCCTTGCACTCATTGCCCAGCATATCCGCGAGCGCAAGGCAGTCAGAGGCGTCAGCCACCACGCGCCGCTCATATCGGATACAGTATCGTAGTCCAGAAGCGGCACGTCAACA
>JAGHYP010000093.1 GCA_017743585.1 Chloroflexota bacterium | reverse complement strand
CGCTGTGCCATTCGCCGTTGGCGAGCCAACTGCGACTTTCTGCTCGCGCGGCGTCGGCGCTTCGCGCGCTGCTGCCGAAGGCAGCGGAACAGTCGGCCGCGCGATTGCCTCGCCGACCACTGTTTCGTCACCGGCAGGCTGCTGCGTTTTGGCAGGCGCGCTGCGAATGCCGAAGACTCGAGCGAAATGGTCAGCCAGCTCTCGCGCCGTGCTATGGCGCGCTTCAGGCGTCTTCGCCAGCGCGCGGTTGAAGAGCGCGTCAATTGCCTCGGGCAGCTCAGGCGCAAATTGGCGCGCCGAAGGCGGCAGCTCATAGACGTGCTGGAAGATGAGCGCGGCAGCTGTGTCGGCAGTGAACGGCAACCTGCCTGTCACCATTTCGTAGAGCATGACGCCGAGCGAATAGATATCCGAGCGTCCGTCCAAAGGCTTGCCCATCGCCTGCTCGGGGGACATGTAAGCGGGCGTCCCCATCACGCTGCCTGTGACAGTCAGTCTACGCTCAGCGCCTTCAACGCGCGCAATGCCGAAGTCAGTCAGGTAGCAATTGTCGGCGCGGTCGAGCAGGACGTTGCTCGGCTTCAAATCGCGGTGAATCACCCCTCGCTGATGCGCATAATCGAGCGCAGACGCGATCTGATCGAGGTAATGGGCGATCTCGTCAATGCGAAGGCGACGTTGCCGCAGCCGATCATCGAGCGAGCCGCCTTCCATATAGCGCATGACGATGTAATAAATGCCGTCCGAGGCGCCGAAGTCAATCACGGGCAGGATGTGCGGATGCTCCAGCTTGCCGATGATGCGCGCTTCGCGCTGAAAGCGCTCGACAAAGTTCGGATCGTCGGCAATCTCGGGCGTCATCACTTTGATCGCCACATAGCGATCCATGCTGGCTTGGTAGGCGCGGTAGACCGAAGCCGTGCTGCCTTTACCGAGCGGCGCCTCCAGCGTGTATTGCCCTAACGTCCTGCCTACAAATCGAGAATACTCCATGCCTTGCTCTGATCTTTTGCCCGCTGCGCTTACTTTAACACTAATCGCGGCTCGAGACAATCTCTCGCGCTACACAGCGGCAGCGGAATGCGCTATAGTTTTAGGCGAGGATCGCTCCTCTGCTACAGAACGGACATGCCATGATTGTCGCGCCCATCTCTACCTGCGTGAAGCCCGAGCATGTGCAAGCGTTCATCGCTGCCACTCCTGAAAATGCGTGTCACAGCGTCCAAGAGGCGGGCATCGCGCGCTTCGATTTCATCCAACAGGAAGACGATCCGACGCACTTCATGCTGATCGAAGTCTTCCGCTCGCCTGAGGCGCAACAAGCGCACTGCGAGACGGCGCACTACCGCGCATGGCGCGATGCAGTCGCCGACCTGTTGGCAGAGCCGCGCGTCAGCGTGCGCTGCTTGCCGCTCTTCCCCGATCAGGCGCTTTGGAAATACCCTGATGCTTGAGCGCTTTGAATTCATGACCGCTGGACGCATCGTGTTTGGCGATGGCATCCTGCGCGAGCTGCCAAGCCTCGCTGAGCCATTCGGCGAGCGCGCTCTAGTGGTGACAGGCGGCAATGTGCGCCGCGCCGCTCCAGTTCTCGAGCTTCTGGAGAGCGCATCCATTGCCTGTGAAGTGTTCAGCGTCAGCGGCGAACCGACCGTTCAAGCGGCTTGTGATGGCGCCACGAAAGCGCGCGCCTTCAGGGCGCAGCTGGTGATTGGCGTTGGCGGTGGCAGCGCGCTTGATGCTGCCAAGGCGATTGCCGCGCTCGCCACCAATCAAGGCGATCCGCTCGATTATCTCGAAGTGGTCGGCAAGGCGCAGCCGCTGATCAACGCGCCGCTGCCCTACATCGCCATTCCGACTACGGCCGGCACAGGCTCAGAGGCGACGCGCAACGCTGTGCTGACCGTCGAGGCGCAGCGCATGAAGGTCAGTTTGCGCTCGCCGCTGATGTTGCCGCGCGTCGCCTTGCTCGACCCGAGCTTGACGCACAGCTTGCCGCCACAAGTGACCGCCAGCAGCGGCTTGGACGCGCTGACACAGCTGATCGAGCCGTTCATCAGCCGTCGCGCCAACCCGATGACCGATGCGCTGTGCCGCGAGGGCATAGCGAGTGTGGCATGGGCGCTGCCGCGCGCCTACGCCGATGGCAGCGATGCTGAAGCGCGCCGAGCGATGGCATGCGCCAGCTTGTTCAGCGGCATTGCGCTGGCGAACGCAGGCTTGGGCGTGGTGCATGGCTTTGCCGCGCCGATCGGCGGCATGTTCGGCGCGCCGCACGGCATGATCTGCGCCAGTTTGCTGCCGCACGGCATCGCGGCGAACGTCCGCGCGTTGCGCGCACAAGACGACTCATTCGCGCGCGAGCGCTTGGCGCGCTTGGAAGAGATTGCGCTGCTGCTAGACGCCGACGCGCCTGAAGCAGAAGCCGCGGTCGAAGCCTTGCGCGCCCTGTGCGCACGCTTGAACGTGCCGCCGCTGCGCGCGCTAGGCGTGCAACGCGAGGCATTCTCCGAGATCGTCCAAAAAGCGAAAGCCTCGAACAGCATGAAAGCCAACCCGGCCGTGCTGAGCGACTTTGAGCTACACGCCATCCTAGAAGCCGCATGGTGAGTCATCATTGATTCCTAAGCCTGGGGAAGCGAAAGTATCACGTCCCACATCCGAGCCGAGATGGCGCGCTGTTGCGCGTCCGCTCAGCCTGTACAGCTTGCTACTGGTCGCCTTTTTGAGCAGTCGAGATCGTTTGCCCGAGGCGGACTTGCCGCCCGTCGCGCTGCTCAACAGCCTGTTGCACTTGCTGCTGAAGCCTGCCGTCTTGGGCGTGCCGTTGGCGCTGGCATTGCGGCGTTGGCGGCTCGCCGCGTTGCTGATGCCGCTCGCTGCTGAGTTCCTGCGCCAATATGGCGCGCAGCTGTGGCGCGCTGCGCGCCCGCCCAAGCCGATCAGCGCGCCGCGCAGCTTCACAGCGCTCACTCACAACCTGCACAAGGAAAGTGAGCGTCTCGCGCCAATCTTGGCGGTCATCCGCAACCTAAACGCCGATGTGGTCGCCTTGCAAGAGCTGAGCAGCCGCGCGGCAGCTTGTCTTGAGCAAGAGCTGGCGTGCGAGTATCCATATCGCAGCCTACAGCCGTATCCTGACTTTCCGAGCGCAGGGCAGGGCATCCTGAGCCGCTTTCCGCTCAGCGAGGTGCTGTATTGGCGGCATGAAGGCATCGTCAACGCGCTTGGTCATCAACGGGCGTTGCTCAGCGTGCATGGCGTGCAGATCGCGTTGTACAACTTGCATCCTGTGCATCCGGGCATGGTCGGCAAGCTCTTCGACGCACGCCCGCGCCAATGGGAAATCGAGCAGATCATGGCGCGCGCTGCCGCTGAGAAGCGCTCCGTGCTCCTGCTCGGCGATTTCAACATGACCGATCAAGCGGACGCTTACCGTCAGATCACGGCGCGCTACTACGATGTCTTCCGCAGAGTCGGCGTCGGCATGGGCTACACTTTCCCGGCTTGGCGCTATCCGCAAGCGCGCAAGCTGGCCAACGGCTTGCCACTCGGCTGGCTGCCGCCGCTCTTCCGCATAGACTACGCCTTCGCTAGCGAAGGCTTGCAGGCGCTCAGCGCGCGCGTTTGGCCTGACTCCGGCGGCTCGGATCACTTGCCGCTATGGGTACAGCTGGCAGTCTAAGGTAGGGCATATGGCGTACATTATCCTAGTCACTACAACGCTAACTGGCGAGGCGCTAGACTTCTTGCGGCGCACGGAAGGCGTTGAAGTTCGCATTCTGCCGCCCAATCGCGCCGAGGTTGCCAAAATGCTGGGCGAGGCAGACGCCCTGATCATCCGCGACGAATTGCAAGTGGACGCCGAGCTTTTGGCGAACACAACGCGCCTAAAAGTGATCGGGCGCGTGGGAGTTGGCTTAGCGGGCATTGATATCGAGGCAGCGACGGCGCGCGGCGTCATGGTCATGCACACGCCAGGCGTCAACGCCATCTCGACCGCTGAATATACCTTTGCCCTGATGTTGGCTTTGGCGCGCCAGATTATCCCTGCGCACACTGAGCTTGAGCGCGGCTTATGGCTGCGCCAAGCGCACATCGGCACTGAGCTATACGGCAAGGTGCTGGGCATCATCGGCTTCGGCCGCGTGGGGCGGCGCGTGGCAGAGCGCGCCATCGCCTTCGGCATGGACGTGATCGCTTACGATCCATACGTGGCAGAGGCACAACTCGCCGATTTGCGCGTCAAGCTGGTCGGCTTTGAGGAGCTGTTGCGACGCAGCGATTTCATCAGCCTGCACTGCGCTTACACGCCCGAGACGGCGAATTTGCTGAACGCAGAGGCGTTCAAGCTCATCAAGCCAGGCGCGCGGCTGATCAACATGGCGCACGGCAGCGTGATTGACGAAGCGGCGCTTGTGGCAGCGCTGCGCAGCGGTCGCTTGAGCGGCGCCGCGCTGGACGTCTTCGCGCACGAGCCGCCGACCGACTCGCCGCTGATCGGCTTGCCGAACGTCATTCACACGCCGCACATGGGCGACGCGACTCTAGAAGCGCAGCGCGACTTGAGCATGCAAATTGTGCGCCAAGTCTGCGATGCGCTCTTCGGCAGCGATTATCGCAACATCGTCAACATGCCGTTCATGCCGGGGCGCGCCTTCGACGCTATGCAGCCATACCTGCTGCTCGCCGAGCGGATCGGCGCGCTGCATCACTACTTAGCGCGGGGGCGCATTCGGCGCGTGGCAGTTGAGTACAAAGGCGAAGAGCTAGACGGTCTAGTCAAGCCGCTGACGGTCGCGCTGCTCAAAGGGCTGCTGACGCCCGTGCTTGGCGAAAGCGTCAATTACATCAACGCGCCGCTCGTGGCGATGGAGCGCGGCATTCACGTCACGCAGACCAAAGGCTTGGATGTGGTGGACTACACGAATCTGGTCTCGTGCCAAGTGCATTGGGAAGGCGGCGGCGGTCAGGTGATCAGCGGCGCGCTGTTCAATCGGCGCGAGCCGCGCATTGTGCAGATCGATGAGTATCGCAGCGACTTCGTGCCGAGCGGCATCCTGCTCATCTTCGGCAGTTACGACGTGCCGGGCGTGATCGGCAAGGTTGGCACGCTGCTTGGCGATCACGGCATCAACATCGCGGCATGGCGCACAGGGCGCGCCAGCAAAGGCGGGCAGACGCTGACCGTCCTGACGCTCGATCAGCCTTTGCCCGACGACCTATTGGAGCGCTTCCGTGCCTTAGAGTTCGTGCGGCATGCCACGCAAGTTTGCCTGCCGCCGCTCTAGCGCTCCCAATCTTTTCTAGCCGATCGTATTGCGCGACGCTCGAATCGGCTGTAGGATATGCAAAATTCAGAAATCAGCAGGCGAGCGAGCCTAAATGGTGACCAAACGCCTTTCCGATGAGCCTTTCGAGGCTGCGCCAGAGCCAGCGCCACCTTCGCCGACGCCAGCTGGGCAAGGCGTCGCGCGCATCAGCCATCTGCTTGGGTCGGCTCAGCCGCCTGCGCCGCAGGGCGTGCCGCCATCGCATCCTGCGCGTGTCTCGCGGCGTGCGCCCGTTCCTCGTCCCCCACAGCATATGCCGCGCACGCTCGCCCAAGTGCTGGAGGAGGCCAACGACTCCGTCGTGCGCGGCGATCTCTCAGATTTCATGCCGCAACCAACGGGCTTCGATCCACTGGACAGTTTGATCGGCGGCGGCTTGCGCAGAACCGAGCTGGTCTTGTTGGGCGGCGCGCAAGGCATTGGCAAGACGATCGCCGCACTGCAGATGGCGCGCAACATCGCCATGCGCCCTGATCAATTCGCCTTCTACATCTCGTATGAGCACACCGAGACGCACTTGATGAATCGGTTGCTGTGCCTCGAGAGCGTCAATCCGCCCGAAATTGACACGCGCAATGGCTTGAAGCTGAAGGACTTGTTCGACATCATCATCTCGCAGCGCGCGCGAGCTGCTGGGACGCGACAGCAGCAAAGCAGGCTCGCTGCAGACCATCCTGCGCGAAAATCCGAAGACTTCTATGGCGCTAGCGCGCCTGAACCGATATGCCGACCGCTTGATCGTGATCAAAGCGAGCCCAGCGGTCACCACGCTGAGCGCCATTCGCGAGATGACGGCGCGCCTTGTTGAGGCAACTGGCGGCAACCTGACCGTCTTTGTAGACTACCTACAGAAAGTGGCGATTCATCCTGAGCGCGCCGAGAACGAGGAAGATAAGGTCACCATCATCGTGGAAGGCTTGAAAGACATCGCGCTCTCGCAAAATATTCCCATTCTCTCCATCGTTGCCTCGGATCGCGAGGGCTTGAAGGCGAAGCGCTTGCACCTGTTCCATCTGCGCGGCAGCTCCGCGCTCGATTACGAGTGCGACATCGCCATCATCATGAACAACAAGTATCAAGTGCTGGCGAAGGATCACATCTCGTTCAATCCATGCGCGGCGCAGCAATACCGGAATTGGGTCGTCTTCACTATCGAGAAGAATCGCGCAGGGCGCGCCATGATGGATATAGAATTCCAACTGCACGCGCCGTTCTTCGCCTTCGATCCGCGTGGACAAGAAGTGCGCCAGCAGCTGATCGACGATAGGATCATCGAATCTTGAACAGCTTCGCCGCGCGCTCGCATTCCCAGTATACTCTGGCTGATACAAAGTTTATAACGAGCAGCTCATATGACTGCAGTCTCTAAGAACGACGTAACACGCCATATGCTGGCGAATGGCTTGATCGTGCTGCTGAAAGAGATGCACAAAGCGCCGCTCATCAGCTTTTGGGTGCTGTATCGCGTTGGCAGCCGCAATGAGCCGAGCGGCAAGACAGGCATTTCGCACTGGGTAGAACACATGATGTTCAAAGGCACGCCGAGCTTCCCAGCGGGCGTGCTGGATAGATTGATTGATCGCGAAGGCGGCATTTGGAACGCGCAAACATCGCTCGATTACACGGCGTATTTCGAGACCATGCCTGCTGATCGGATCGATATCGCGCTGCGCGCTGAGGCAGATCGCATGGTCAACGCGCAATTCGATCCTTCCGAGGTCGAGAGCGAGCGCACAGTTATCATCAGCGAGCGGCAAGGGCTAGAGAACAATCCGTCTTTTTGGCTCGGCGAGGAAGTGCGGGCAGCTGCTTTTCGCGTTCACGGCTACCATCACGAGATCATCGGCGATATGGCCGACCTTGAGACGATGACCCGCGATGATCTATATGCCCACTATCGCACGTATTACGCGCCGAACAACGCGATCATCTCTGTGGTGGGCGATTTTGAGAGCGCGGCGATGCTGAAGCGCATTGAGGAACTGTTCGGTCACATCCCGCCTGCCGAGCTGCCCAAGCCGTTCGTCCGCCCTGAGCCGCCGCAGCAAGGCGAGCGCCGCGTGCGCGTCGAACGCCCAGGGCCGACGCCGTTGCTCTCAGTCGCCTACAAAGTGCCTGCGGTCACGCATCCAGATTGGATCAAGCTCTTCGTGTTGGATAGCATTCTGGGCGGAGCTAGCGGCTTCGGCGGCGGCAGCATCGGCAATAAGACTTCGCGCTTATATCGGGTGTTGGTCAAGACGGAGCTGGCGGCAAGCGTGAGTTCAGGGCTGTATCCATCAGCCGATCCGTACCTGTATTCTTTCGACTTGACCTTACGCGAAGGGCGCACGCTGGAAGAGGTGGAAGCGGCTCTGGACGCCGAGCTTGCGAAGGCGATCAACGGCGAGATCACGCAAGCGGAGCTGGAAAAAGCGCGCAAGCAGGCGCGTGCGCTCTTCGCCTATAGCACCGAGTCGGTCACCAATCAGGCGTTTTGGCTCGCTTACTTTGAGCATGTGGCAGGCAGCTATGAGTTCTTCCTGACCTTTGAAGAGCGCTTGCTGGCAGTGACGCTCGAAGATATCCACGACGTGGCGCACCGCTATCTTCGTCCGCAAGCGCGCACAGTCGGTTGGTTCGTGCCGACTCAAGATTCAAACGGCGCGCAGGGCGCCGCTGTTGCAGGAGCAAATCCACAAGAAGAGGCCGCTGATGGCGAGTAGCGCGCTTTCCCTGCCCAGCAGCGCCGATATTTTGCGCGTCGTACTGCCGAATGGCATCACAGTGCTGGCGCGCGAGAATTTCGCCAATCAATCGGTCGTGATCAGCGGCAGCCTAGCCGTCGGCAGCCTGCTAGAGCCTGAGGATAAGCAAGGTCTGGCAGACTTCGTCGCTTCTGCCTTGATGCGCGGCACACGAAACCGCGATTTCGACACGCTGCACGAGGCGCTCGAGAGCATCGGCGCCAACCTGAGCGTGAGCGGCGGCGCGCACAGCACTGGCTTCGGCGGCAAGGCGCTCGCTGAAGATTTGAACGTGCTCTTGAGCATCCTCGCCGATGTCCTGCGCAATCCCGCTTTCCCCCCTGATCAGACTGAGCGGCTGCGCGGCGAGCTGCTGACTGGGCTCAAAATTCGTATGCAGGATACGCGCAGCGTCGCTTTTGAGAATCTCCGCAGCTTGCTGTACCCCGCCGAGCATCCATACAGTCGTAGCATGTTCGCGCTGGCTGAGAGCCTGCCGCGCTTGACGCTGGACGAGCTACACGCCTTCCATGCGCAGCACTACGGCGCAAACGGCATGATCATCGTCATTGTCGGCGCGGTGAAGGCGGAAGACGCGGTGCGAATGGTCGCTGAGCAGCTGGGCGATTGGCGCAATCCCGCGCAGCCTGCCATGCCCGAAGTATCTGCAGTGCCGCCGCTGCCCGAGCCGCGCAAGGTGTTCAAGACGGTAGACGGCAAGACGCAATCGGATATCGTGATCGGCTGGGCAGGTCCATCGCGCTTCGCGCCCGATTTTCAGGCGGCGAATCTCGCCAACAACATCCTTGGCGTCTTCGGCATGATGGGCAGGCTCGGCAAGGCTGTGCGCGAAGAGCAAGGCCTGGCGTATTACGCCTACAGCACTGTGCGCGGCGGCCACGGGCCGACGCCTTGGACGGCCACAGCTGGCGTCAATCCGAAAAATGTGCAGCGCGCCATCGAGAGCATCCTGCGCGAGGTCGAGCGCCTGACCTCAGAGCTGGTCACTGAAGAAGAACTAGCGGATAGCAAAGCGAACTTCACAGGCTCGCTGCCGCTGACCCTTGAGACAAACGAAGGCGTGGCAGCTTCCATTCTGAGCATGGAGACGTTCAAGCTCGGTCTTGATTATTTGAAGCACTACGCTGAGCAGATCAACGCGATCACGCGCGAGGACGTGCTAAGGGCTGCGCAGCGCTACCTCTCGCCGAAGGCGTATGCGCTCTCGGTCGCTGGTCCACCGCTGGATGGCTAATCGGCACGCCTGTTGAGCGGCGGCGGCAAGGCGCGCTCAGGCGGATGCGCAGCGATGAAGCGCGCCAAGATCACGGCGGCGGCGTGTCCATCTATGCGCTCAGGTCTGGGCGCATCTCGCTCGGCGAGAAGCTCTTCCGCCTCAGCGCTGCTGTACGACTGTCTCTTATACACATCT
>JAGHYP010000092.1 GCA_017743585.1 Chloroflexota bacterium | reverse complement strand
AGATGTGTATAAGAGACAGTCTTCGGCTTGCACGTGATGGGCGTGACCGGCTGGCTATTGCGGCGCTTGGTCTACAACGTGAACTGGTCAGCCTTGGGCGACTTGGGCACAGCGCTGAGGGGCTTCTTCGAGCGTCTGCTGAGCCTCCTTTACGCGGATACGCGCCGCCAGATCGATCCGCGCAATCCGTATGGCTTGCTCGGCTCAGCGCTGATGGGCATGGTCTTCGCGGCGGGCTGGTCGCCGTGCATCGGACCGATTCTCGGCTCGATTTTGACGCTCTCGGTCTCGGCGACGACGAGCAGCGAGTGGTGGGCCGCCGGCGGCATGTTGTTGGTCTATTCGCTCGGCTTAGGCGTGCCATTTTTGCTGGCAGCGGTCGCCATTGACCAAGCGCGCGGCTTGCTGCGACGTCTGCAGAAGCGGATGCGCCTGATCGAGGCGGTCAGCGGCATTTTCTTGGTCACAGTCGGCTATTTGCTGCTCTCAGGCGAGCTGGCGCGCCTTGCCAACGTCGGCGGCGGCATTGCAGATTTCACTTACAACTTGCAAGAATGCACGATCAGCGCGTTTCGCGGCGAGATCGCGTGGAGCGAACACGGCGCGTGCATGGGCATCGGACATGGCGCGTTTTTGCGCCAAAAAGCGCTCGGAAAGCCTGCTGAGTCCGCTGAGCCTGAGCGCGCAACGGCAAACGCAACGCCGAGCGCACCTGAAGCGCTCATGGATCGCGCGATTGGCACAGAGATCGGCTCAAAGGCGCCGAACTTCAGCACCAAACTCTTCGACGGCAGCACGGTTGACTTGCGCAGCTTCGAAGGCAAGGTCGTGATCCTGACCTTCTGGGCGAGCTATTGCGCGCCTTGCCGCGACGAGATGCCGTTCTTCCAGACGCTCAGCCAGAAGTATGACGATCTGGCTGTCTTGGCTATCAACACGCTCGAAGTCGATCCGCAAAACGCGCGTCGGCTCGCCGCTGAGCTCAACCTACGCTTTCCGCTTGGCATGGATGAAGACAATCGCATCGGGCGGCAGTTCGGAGTGCAAGGGTTGCCGACCACATACGTGCTAGGACGCGACGGCGTGATTTTGAAGCGGCTGTACGGCGCGCTCAATTTTGCTGCTTTTGAAGCAGACGTGCAGACGTGGCTGGCTGCATCGCGCGAGTAGCGCGACTGTGCGCAGCGGCGCTCATGACGCTGACCGCTTTCGCGCTGATCTACACAGCCGGCTTGCCTGAGCAGGACGCGCCGCTACGCATACAACAGGCAGGCGCGCCGCCATTGACAGGCAAAACGCTCGATGGCGCGCTGTTTCAGCTCTCAGCATGGCGCGGCGCGCCGATCATCGTGAATTTCTGGGCGAGCTGGTGCGCGCCATGCCGCGAAGAAATGCCCGTCTTGCAAGCGCTGCACGAAACAGGCTTCCGCGTGGTCGGCGTGAACGTTGGCGAAGCGCCCGCGCAGGTTGCGTCGTTCGCAAGCGCATACAACCTGACCTTTCCGATCCTGCTCGATCCTGACTCCTATTGGCTGCGGGTCTTCCGCGTGCGCGCGCTGCCCACGACCTTCTTCATCGCGCCCGACGGCGCGCTGCGCGAGGTGGTCAGCGGCGGCATGAGCGCACACGAGCTGACCGCCAGAGCGGCTGCGCTAGGCAAGCCATAGCCGATCGTAGCGCAGCAAGAAATTCGGCTCGATCAGCACGCCGCGCACAGCCCGATCGGCGTACAAGACTTGTGCGCCTTGCCAGAGCGGGATCGCCACCAGATCGCGCATGGCGAGCTGCTCCAGCGGGGTGTAAGAATCCAGCGTCACTGCCTCTCTCAACAGCGCTGAGGCTTCAGTTGGATCGTACTCGGCGCCAATTGCTAGCTCTCCCGTCAGCAGAGGCGCGAGGTAAGCGTGCGGATGCGGCAGCAGCGGCGACCAGCCGATGACGAGCAGGCGGAAAGCGCGCCGGCTCACTTGATCGAAGAATGCGCGCGGCTCAGTATCTTGGACGCTGAAGCGCACAGCGTCCACTGTCGTCACTTGGCTGAATAGCTGCGTCACGGCGCTCAAGGCGGCATCGCCGTACAGCAAGCGCGACGTCTGCACTTCGCCCACAACCTGACGGAAACGCGAATAGCCGCCTTCGCTGAGCGCGGCGCGCAAGGCCTCGAGCGCGAAATCAGGGTAACGCGGCGCGTCTGGGGCGCTGAAGGGCGTGAAGGTGTACAATGGCGCGCCGTAGCCATTCAGACCGTTGCTGACAGCGCGCGCGCGGCTCAGGCTGTGCATCAGGACACGGCGCGCTTGCGGCGCATTGAACGGCTCGCGCCTTTGCCCGACGATCAGGTAGAAGCACTGCAAACTCGGCGCGCGATGCTCTTGCACGGTTGCCGCCTGTAGCGCGTTGCGCGCGTCTGCGCCCGCCAAGCCGCGCCAGGCGACATTCACCTCGCGCCGTTTGAGCGCCTCGCGCAATGCGGCCGAGCTTGCGTAGCGCCGCAAGATAACGGTCGCCGTCTTAGGCGGCGCGCCGCGCCAAGTTTCATCCGCCACAAGGCGATACTCATCGAAGCTGTACGCGCTCAGCCGATAGATTCCGTTAGTGCGCAGCGTGCTCAGCTCAGGGCGCTGATTCAAGCGGTCGGCAGGGAAGCTCTGCGCGTGCAGCGGGAAGAACGGCGGCAGAGCGACCAATTGCCTGACGAAACTGAGCGGCAACGCCTGCGCCAGCGTCAGTTGCAACGCGCCCGCCTCAGTGACCATTGCGCCGCGCACGTAAGGCGCGATGAGGGCAGCGGCGCGTCCGTTCAGCCGCAAGGCGCGATTGATCGAGTCGGCGAAGGTCTGCGCCGTGATCGGCGTGCCGTCGTTGAAGGCGGCGTCAGCGCGCAGGCGGAAAGTGTGAATCAAGTTATCTGCGCTCGCTTGATGCGACTCGGCGAGCGCGAGCTCGTAGCGCAACGTGCCGTGCGCCTGCCGAGTCAAGCCTGTGTAGAGATGCGTCAGCACCTCCCACTCGAAATATGTTGCAGCGTCGGCAGGATCGAGGTTGATCAGCGGCTCTAGCACGCCGATGACGAGCGCAGCGCGCGCTTGGGCGGCGCTCAGCGGCACGGCGCATAGCGCGAGGGCGAGAAATATCGCGCAGCAGAAAGGGCGGATATCGTAGCGCTGAGTCATTGAAATTTAGATCAGCCGCTACATCGGCGCAGTCCGTCTTGGAATTGGCTGGCGAGCGCTCCGTCGGCATCTAGGCGCGCGCCTTCGCGCAGCAGCGGCAGCGCCTCGCCGCAACGATTGAGCAGGCTGAGCGAGAGGCCTGCCACTAGGTAAGCGGCGGGGTCTTGCGAGCCGTGCTGAATCGCCTGCAGCGCGATCTCAGCTGCGCGTTGGTAGTTCTGCGCGCGGTAGAGGACTGTGCCGAGCCAGCGCAGGCACTTGATCTGCTCTGGCTGGATATCGCGGCAGCGCTCGAGGTAAGTGCGCGCTCGGTTTGGATCGCCGCGATTCAAGTAAATGCGCCCGAGCAGGTACGGGTTGATTGGATCGTCCCTGTCGCGGTCGAACGCCTCTTGCAAGACAGGGATTGCCTTGTCTGAGTCGGCGCGGTTCAGGTAATACCCGGCAATCCATTGTGCGATGTAGCCGCGCGGGGCTGTTGGCTCGCTCTGCGCGACGCGCCACGCCTCTTCATAAGCGCGGATCGCCTCAGCGCCGCTGGTGCGGCTCAGCACGTTGCCCTGCACCACGTAGGCGTAAGCGAGCGCCGTCACGTCAATTGGATTGCTCGCTTTCGCGAGCTCAATGGCTTCTGCAGCGTAGCGCGATGCGTCATCGGGACGATCCAAATCGTTGTAAGTATCCGCCAAGACGGCGAGCAACATCGGGTTGCGCGGCTCAAGGTCGCGCGCGCGCAACAGATACGGCAACGCCAATTGCGGATTGCCGCTGCTATTGTACGCCAAGCCGCTTGCGATCCAGCCCTCTGCCGATTCGGGATCGGCATTGAGCGCTGCGGTCGCTGCGCGCAGCAGCTCGGCGTGACGTGCTTTGTCGTCAGGGTCGCCGCGCAAGGCGATGAGGCGCGCGAGCGTGGCGAAGAGCTGCTCATCGTTCGGCGCGAGGTCGCCCATGCGCCAGAGCGTCGCGATTGCTTCGTCAACCTCGCCCGCCTGCATGTAGCTCAGGTAGCGCACGCGCAGATCGGCAGCGGGCACGGTTGGCGTCGGCGTCGGCGGATTCAAGTCAATTCTGATATTCCGACTCGCCCAGTCGCCAATGCGCTGACTGAGCATCTCGCGCTCGTTCCAGATCAGCAGCAGCGGGATCAGCGCGATTGGGAACAAGATGTAGAGCCACAGCCAGCGCAGATTGAACAGATAGCGCCGTCGCCCCTTGGCTGTGTAGCGTTTGGGCGTGCGCAGGTACATCTTAGTTCCTCTCGCGCTGGTTGCAAATCGCCACGCCTTTATTGGTCAGCTCAATGGCGCGCGCGCTGGTCGTCCACGTTAGCACGTCGTTGAAGATCGGCATAGCGCGTTTGCAATCGCCCAGTGAGAGATATGCCAAGCCGCCGTAAAACCAACACTCGGCCTGGCGGAGAGGCGGAGGCACTTGTGAGTCTAGCGCGCGGCAAGCGTCAAATGCTTCAACTGCTCGCTCGTATTCCATTGTGCGGTAATACACTTCTCCAAGCCACCGCCAAGCCGGTGTGTAGCTCGGATCGATATCCACAGCAGTGCGACAATTATCGCGAGCAAGGTTGCGCTCGCCAGTGGCGAAATAGGCGCGGCACAAGCCGGTGTAGGCCTTCACGTTGCGCCTGTTCATGCCTAAGACGGTATCGTAGGCGTTGATCGCCAACAGGTTCAGCGCTTGGTCGCCGCGTTGCAGCCCTGTGGCAAGCGCTTGCGCCCCCAGATTGAAATACGGGAACTCCAAGCGCGTGTTGTAAGCGGCGGCGCGCTTGAAGTGATCGAGCGCTCGATCTGGGCGGCGCGCGGCAGCCAGCAGAAAGGCATAGGCAGTGTTGCCTTCCAAGTGGTTTGGATCGAGCCGCAGGGCGCGCTGGGCAGCTTCGAACGCCACGTCGTAGCGCCCCAAGTCGTAGTAAGCCAGAGCGAGATAGGCGTGCGGGTTGGGGTCTTCAGGATTGAGCGCAATGGCGCGATTGCAAGCCTGAGCGGCCTCTTCGCTGCGCTCCGAGCGCGCCAGTGCGTAGCATAGAATGGCGAAGGCGCGTCCGTTGCGCGGATGCGCTGCGACCAGCTGTTCAGCGTAGGCGAGCGCGGCCTCCTGATCGGCGAGGTTGCGCTCATCGTCATAGCTGCGGTAGATGTGCATCCGCGCCAGCTCGTAGACAATATCGACGTTCGTTGGGGCGAGGCGCGCCGCGTGCGTGTAATGCGCGATAGCAGCGCTCAAGTTGCCGCGCCAGAAGGCGAGGTCGCCTTGCCGCGCCGCTTCGATAACTGTCATGGTGGGCGTCTGGACGATTCCGAAGGCTGCCAACACCACTGGTTGAATGGTGTTCAGCTGCCAGAAGACGACGCCCAAGCCGAGAGCAGCGAGCGACAAGAGTATCACGAGGGCTGACCTGCCGCGCCGGCGCCGCGCGCGGAAGATCAAGCCTTTGCCCAGCGCAGATCGAGCGCGGCGGATGTAATAATCGCGCGACATGGCTCAGCGCTCCTACAAAATTGGCGTCGGGCGCGGCGTCGGCGTCGGAATCGGCGTCGGCGTGCGGTACAAGCCTCGGTAGGCAGTGGCGCATTTCTCGATCGTGCGGCGCGTCTCGCGGATGGCGATCTCGTCCGTTGCCCAAGTCAGCACGTCCTCTAGGATCGGAATGGCGGTGTCGCAGTCGCCCAGAATGAAGTAACCGACGCCGCGCAACCACCAGCAAGTCGGATCGCGCAGCGACTTCGGAATGCCTTGTCGCTCCTCCAGTTGCGCGCAAGTGCGCAGCGCTTCAACAGCGTCTTCATAGTTGCGGCTCTTGTGATATACCTCGCCAAGCCAACGCCAAGCCTGACTGGAATCGGGATCCATGCGCGTCGCCTCTTGGCAATACTCGCGCGCGAGCCTCGGCTCGCCTTTGGCGAGGTAGGTCTGGCAGATGCGCGTGTACGCCTTCACGCTTCTCGGATTGTGCTGCAAGATGGTGTTGTAGGCGCTCAGCGCGATACGATAGAGCGTCTCAGCGCGATCCGGGTTGCGCTCAGCATTGGCGAGCGAGTAGGTGTAGAACGCCATCTGAAAGTAGGGAAACTCTAACTTCGGGTTGATGGATGCCGCTATTTTGTAGTGGTCGAGCGCGCGCTCGACGCGGCCTTGAAAACCAAGCGCTAAGGCGTACGCTATGTTCCCGTCAATACTCTTTGGATTCAAGCGAACAGCGGTAGCGGCTTCGTCGAGCGCAGCAGCAGTTCGTCCCAAATCGTACTGCGCGAGCGCTAGGTAGGCGTGCGCTTCAGAGTCGTTTGGATTCAGGTCAACGGCGCGGATGCAGGATTGAACAGCTGCGCTGCTCTGGCGTGCGCGCACGAGCGCAAAGCAATGAATGGTGTGAGCGCGCGGGTTGTTAGGAGCGGCCTCGACCAAGCGGCTCGTCCATCCTAGCGCCTCGTCAATATCGCCGATGAAGCGCGCGTCGTTGTAGCTGCGATAGAGCAACATGCGCGCCAGTTCATAGACGATATTCACATTGGTCGGCGCAAGGTGCGCCGCGTTGCGGTAAGCGGCTATCGCGCTATCCAGATCGCCCTGCCAGAAGGCGGCGTCGCCTTGCTGCGCCCAAGCGCCTGCCGTCATGGTCGGAGTTGGTTGCACGCCCACGAGCGCCAAGACGCGCGGCTGTAGCGCCTCTGCCTGCCAGAGCGCGAGCAAGGTGAGCAGGACTGTAGGCAGCCAAAGCGTGTAGACCCAGAGCGGCAGCGCAGTGCGCCGCCTCGGACGGAACGACAAACCGCCTTGCCGTCCGCTCTGACCGCGCCGAATGCGTGGATAACGGCTCATGCTCTACCAATACATCTCAACCCACAAGCCGGCGCTTCCTGCTTGCCTGAAGGCTAAGCATACAAGGACGCTGACGGCTTGTCAATTAGCATCAGGGTTGAGTGAGATGAATGAGAATGGCGAGCTGCTGCGCCTTAGTTGTGGCATAGCGCGGAGCGTGCTATACTGGCAAGGCATGGAAAGCGAACTCTCGCCTGAGCATTTGGAGCGCGTGCGCGAATGGCTGCGGCAAAAGCTGCCACAGCTGCGTCGCATCGGCCTGGATAGCCTGATGGAGACGATCTTGGAGTCGCCGTTCGGCTTTCTCGCCTCGCAAGGCTTCTTGCTGATTCAGCCATTCCTGAATCACAGGCACGACCGCAACGTGTACGAGAGTCTAGTGCGCTTGCTCAACACGCCCGAAGGCACTGAGTGGCTGCGCAAAGAACTGGCGGCGCTGAACGAAAGAGGTACTCAGCGATGATCTACGCGATCTTGTTGATCGCCCTGCTCTTAACCGTCATCTCAGCCATGCGCGCGCGGACGATTGCCTTGCGGGCTGTGCCTGCCTATCGCAGCTTGCAGCAGAGGCTCAGCGAGGCTGTGGAGAGCGGACGCGGCACGCACGTCTCGTTGGGCAGCAGCGCCTTGCTAGACGAGAGCGCGCTGACGGCTATGGCGAGCGCTGAGCTGCTCTACCAAGCGGCATCGCGCGCCTATGGCGGCGACTTGCCCGTGACCGCCAGTTTGAGCGATCCAGTGACGCACTGCGTCGCGCAAGATCGCTTGCGACGCGCCTATCTGTTGCGCAATCGCCTGGATACGTTCAAGCCGACCCTAGCGCGCTGGTATCCGAGCGGCGTCTCATCGTTGGCGCTGGCGGCGGGCGTCAGCGCGTCGCTATTGGACGAGGAGAGCGGCTTCGCCTTGCTGTGCGGGCGCTTCGGCACAGAACTCGCCTTGATCGCCGAGACGAGCGTTCGCTACGACCGCGATCTGCTGCCGCACAGCACGCAAATCGAAGGACAAGCCATTGCGTACGCTGCGAGCGCGATGCCGTTGCTGGCTGAGGAATTATTCGTCGGCGCCGCTTACCTTGAGCCAACGCCACTGCACATCGGCGGCGCAGCGGCACAAGATGCCTTGCGCTATTTGGCGATCGTCTTTTTGATCGCGCTCGCCGCTCTCGCCTTCTTAGGAGTCAACTTATGACCGCGCCTGCGAAGCCGCGCCAACGCTTGCGCCCGGGCGCTGCCTTATTGGCCGCGCTCACCATCGCCATTGCGCTGATCACCCTGCTCGGCTTAGAGCCAGTGGCAACCTTGCCGCCTGAGCTCAACCGTACGCTGAGCGCGCTCAGCCAACTGTTCATTCAGTTGGTGGCAGTGATCGGCGCTATTGCGTTGCTGCTGGGCGTCCTGAACTTAGCGCGCTTTCACGCGGCGCAGCTGCGCAGCTTTCCGCGCGGATTGTACAGCTTGCTGCTGCTGATCGCGCTGCTCGGCGTGCTGTTGGTGCGCGCGCTGGAGCGCGGCGGCATTTTGCGCATCGGCGATGGAACGACAGCGACGCTCTCGCTGACCATCTTAGATGTAGCGCAAGTGGCGGTTGAGTCGGCGTTGGCAGGGCTGATTTTCTTCGCGCTGGTCCATGGCGCGGTGCGGCTGATGCGGCGGCGGGTCACGCTCTGGAATGCGCTTTTTCTCGCTGCGCTGGTGATTGTCTTGCTTGGCTTCAGCCCGCTGAGCGATGCGACGCTACTGCCCGTGCTGCGCGAGTGGCTGTTGAGCGTGCCTGTCAGCGCGGGCGCGCGCGGGCTGTTGATCGGAGTGGCGATAGGCATTGTGGTGGTTGGTGTGCGCGTCCTGATCGGGCGCGAGCGCACCTTTCGCGAGTGAGGTCTTGAGGCATGGCTGAGCGTCCGATGTTTGATGATGAGGAATTGCCAGAGTGGCTGGTGGCAGGCGGCATCACCTTCGCTGGGCGCGTGCGCTCAGCGGCGGATGCTGACGTGCCGCCTTGGGCGCGTCCGCAACCGCAAATAGCAATGCCTGAGTTCAAGCCGCCTGCCGACGACGTGCCGCCGCCATGGCTAGCGGCCACAGAGCCTGTTGAGTTGCCTGCCTTCGAGCAGCCTGCTGAGTCCGTGCCGCCCGCTTTTCAGGCTGAGCTGCCCGATTCTGGAGCTGTCAGCTCGGAGGGCGCTGAGTTCGCCGCTCTTGAGAATATCACCATAGCATGGGACGAATTGCCCGCTGCCCAAAGCGCGCCCTCGGACGATCCATTCGCCGATCTTGACTGGAGACAAGAGACGCCTGCCGCTGCGCAGACCGATCAGCCCGCCAAGCCGATCTTTCAGACCAGTTGGCTCAGCGAGGCATTGCAGCCTCAGCAGGATAGCCCTGCGCAGGCCGCGCCAACTTTCCAAACCGATTGGCTGAAGGAAATTGGCGCCGCTGAGTCGCCCGCTCCCAGCCAGCAGGCAGCATCGGCTGACGCGATAGA
>JAGHYP010000091.1 GCA_017743585.1 Chloroflexota bacterium | reverse complement strand
GCGACCGCCCGCCGCCGCGATCAAGTCGGTCTGATACATCTCGCCGCTGATGACGGCAGCGGCGGTCTCAGTCGGCGGCGCGATCGGTTGGATTGGCTTGGTGATTCCGCACGCGGCGCGTCTGCTCGTCGGCGCGGATCACAAGCGCCTCTTGCCGATGTCTCTAGCGCTTGGCGCGTCATTCCTGCTGGTCATAGATAACATCTCGCGGACGCTGCTGCCCGCCGAAGTGCCGCTCGGCATTCTGACGGGCCTGGTCGGCGTGCCGATCTTGATCGTGCTGCTGCGGCGCAGCCAGACGGTGTGGTGAGATGCTGGAAGCGCAGGACTTGCACTACAGCTACACGCCCGGTCAGCCGACCTTGCGCGGCATCTCGCTGACCGTGCGCGCAGGCACGGTCTTGTATTTGCTGGGACGTAACGGTTGCGGCAAGACGACGCTGATGAACTGTTTGAGCGGCGTTTTGAAGCCGCAGCGCGGCACGATACGCTTGTATGGGCGCGATCTGCACAGCTACACGCCCGCCGAGCGCGCGCGACAGATCGGCTTGATCCCGCAGCTGCACACGCCCGCTTTCAATTACAGCGTGCGCGAGATGGTGCTGATGGGGCGCGCGCCGCATCTAGGGCTATTTGCAGCGCCAAGCCGCGCCGATTACGAGATCGCCGAGGCGGCGCTCGAGAGCGTCGGTCTGGCGGACTATCGCGAGTGCCCTTACACCCAGCTGAGCGGCGGCGAGCGCCAATTGGTGTTGATCGCGCGCGGCTTGGCGCAGCAATGCCGCATCTTGCTGATGGATGAGCCTGATGCGCACTTAGATCTGAACAACCAGCAGCGCGTGATGGAGCGCGTGATGCGCCTTGCGGCAAGCGGCTTGGCGTTCATCATCACGTCGCACGTGCCGAATAATGCGTTGCATTACGCGGATCGCGTGCTGCTGATGAAGCGCGGCATGGCGCTCGCTTGCGGCGCGCCCGCTGAGGTTCTGAACGAGCAGCTGCTCTCAGCCGCTTACGAGCTGCCCATTGAGGTCATCCGAGATGGCGAGCTGCTGCGCGCCATCCTGCCGCGCAGGACTCCTGAATGTTGATGGACAATTCGAATGTTGACGGATAACTCGCCGCAAGCTATCTGGCGCGAGCGACGGTCGCCGCAGATTGTGGTGATCACAGGCGAGAGCGGCGCGGGCAAGACGACTTGGTGCGGGCAGATGCGCGCCTTTGCCGAGCGCGAGGCGTTGCGCGTCGCGGGCTTGATCTCATACGGCGTCTTCGATGGCGATCGGAAAGTGGCGATTGCGCTGTGCGCCCTGCCGAGCGGCGAGCAGCGAATTCTAGCTACGCGCCGCGAGTATGTGGTCGGCGCTGCCACGCCGTGCTGGCAATTCGATGAGAGCGTCCTGGCGTGGGGCGATTCACAGTTGGCCGCGCTAGGCGCCTGTGACGTGCTGATCGTTGATGAGCTCGGTCCGCTCGAACTGCTGCACGGGCGCGGCTGGCAAAGCGCCTTCGCTGCGCTGGAGGCGGCGCGCTATCAGTTAGCGTGCGTTGTGGTACGCCCAGCGTTGGTTGAGCGTTTCACGGCGCGCTTCAGCGCAGCGCAGGTCATCGCGCTATGAGCGGCTATGAGTCTCTGTGCGCTGCGCGTTCTCTCGTGCTAGTTCAAGCAACTCCAGCTGGTCATCAGGCGACATAAAGCCGTATTGCGTCAGTTGATCAATGATTTCGTGCGCGCCAATGTGCCTACGATATGTGTTCGCGAAGAGCTGATGCAAGCAATCAGCTACCTGCGGCGGCTTGTCGCGCTCCAGTACCTGCAGCAGCGCGTGTAGTCGCTCATCTCCACTGGACGATAGCTCAGCGCCCTGCCTCTCGTCATCTTTCAGCCCTCTTATGAGTTGTGTACGTATTTCAAGATCAGCTGATTGATCAAGCCACGCAACGCCTGAGGCGGCCTATTCTCTATTCCTCCTGCGCATCTCATCGGCAATGGCACGAGATAAGCCTCTCTTCAAAGCCCCTCGCGCACGCGCTGCGCTGCGTGATGTGCCGAGAAAAATGACCGCTGATCTTGCGGGAAGATTCTCAAGAAGTTCTGCGAGACTCTTTGCTGATCGAATTCGCCAACCAAGCCGTGCATGTAGTGGAACAGGCTGACCAGTTCAATAGACCAAGCACCGTAGATGAGCGGAAAGTCGCGCAGCCTGTCGTTAGCCTCGTTGTTATCTGTGTTTGCCGTGCAGACTAAAACTGGCGCGTTTGTGCTGAGAGCACCGAGCGCGAGCAAGTCAGCACCGACGCGATCTGCATCTGCAAGGCGGAACGCGCCGTCTGTCACGTAAATGTATACATAGAAGCTACTTTTGCCTCTTGTGAATCGCAATAGGTTGCCTCTTTGCTCGCACTGGAAGTTTTGCAGCATGTTCCGAAACGCATTATTTGCCAACTGCACAAGCGGCGTTTCTGGTCTATCCATGCCGCAAAAGTATTGGATCAGCCGCTTACCTGTGATATCGTCGCCCCAATACGGGACAGGCTCTAGGAGTTTATAGGGAGGCGTGTTGAACGCCTGCGGAATAGCCTCTAGTGCCTCAGTCGAGAAGCGATACGTCGCGCCTTCAACGCAGACAACTTGGCGTATCTGGAAAAAGCAGCGCATAAGTGCATCAATCGTGCCTTCTCCAGATGGGCTGACGTATTTGGCCAGCTCGCTCTTTCTCACCAGACCGTCGCGCTCGTATAGTAGCCAGCTGTAGAGTAAAATGTCGCGTATGTAAAAACTGTCATTGTTAAATTGAGATTCCTCTAGGTTGCGCAAGTAATCCAACTCCGAGTTAAACAGCGACGAGTAGTTTTGGGCAGTAGGCATGCCGTACTCTCCCAGTCGACAAAGCGCAATAGCCGTCAAGGTGCAATGGTCATAGCATAATTTTGCTTCAGCAACTTGTCAACAATGATCTGCGCTTCCTTTCAGCCAATTCGCAGCGCTGTGAGAAGCTGCCCGTGCAATCTGCGCCCGCTTGTGTCATAATCTACGCGAGAAAACACGCCGACTGCACTTTATCGCCTCCGCGCGAGACGCGCTGAGCTTATTCCTGATCGTCAAGCGTTGAAAAGGTATTCACCATGCCGTACATCCCGCACACTGACGCCGACCGCGCCGCGATGCTCGCCGCAATTGGCATCACCAAGCTGGAAGAATTGTTCGACGCCATCCCTGCTGAGCATCGCTTCCCGCCGCTCAACTTGCCCGAAGCGCTCAGCGAGATGGAAGCGCTCTGGGAATTGCAGGCATTGGCGAGCCACAATGCCGTCGCGCCTGAGTATGCGATATTCTTAGGCGCCGGCGCTTACAACCACTACATCCCGAGCGTCATCAACCACATCCTGATGCGCGGCGAGTTCTACACAGCCTACACGCCTTATCAGCCTGAGGTGAGCCAAGGCACGCTGCAGGCGACCTTCGAATGGCAGAGCATGATCGCCAAGCTGACGGGCATGGATGCCGCCAACGCCAGCCATTATGACGGCGCTACCAGCTTTGCTGAGGCAGTCACAGTCGCCTTGACACACCACAAGCAAAAGCGCAACAAAGTCATCCTCAGTCCGAACATCCATCCGCAGTATCGCGCTGTGGCACGCACTTACCATCAGGGCAACGGCACGCGCTTCGTGGGCGATAAGAGCGGACGCGCCACACTCGACGATTTGCTCGACCTGTTGGATGAAAATACTGCCATGTTCGCTGTGCAGTATCCGAATTTCTTCGGGCAGATCGAGGATTTCAGCAACTTGGCGCAGAAAGTCCACGCCAGCGGCGCGCTCTTGTGCATCGTCACTACGCCGATTGCGCTTGGCTTGCTCAAGCCGCCCGGCGCGCTCGGCGCGGATATCGTGGTCGGCGAGGGACAATCGCTTGGCATTCCGCTCAGCTTCGGCGGGCCGTATCTCGGCTTCTTCGCCGTCAGAGAGGAGCTGGTGCGCAAGATTGCAGGGCGCATCGTCGGCGATACGATAGATAGCGACGGACGGCGCGCTTACGTGATGACGTTACGCCCGCGCGAGCAGGATATCCGCCGCGAGAAGGCGACCAGCAACATCTGCACCAATCAAGCCCTGATGGCGCTCGCGGGCTGCATCTACCTAGCGCTGATGGGCAAACACGGCTTGCGGCGCGTCGCCGAAGTGTGCTATCACAAGGCGCACTACGCAGCCGAGCGCATCGCTCAGTTGCGCGGTTACCACGTCAACACGCGCCTGCCGTTTTTCAACGAGTTCGTGGTGACCTGCCCGCGTCCTGTCGCCGAGATCAACCGCTACCTGCTCGAAAAACATCAGATCATTGGCGGCTACGATCTGAGCCGAGATTATCCTGACCGCGAGAACCAGATGCTGATCGCCGTCACCGAGATGAACACGCGCGCCGAGATTGACGCGCTTGTCCAAGCCTTAGAAGCCGCCGCTCAGAACAGCTAGGAGAGTTGTAGCAATGACCACACAAACTGCTCAGGCAAAAGCCCTAGAGCCGCTGATTTACGAACTCAGCTCAAGCGGGCGCAAGGCTGAGACGCTGATGCCCAAGCTAGATGTGCCAGAGTCGGCGCCGTTGCCCGCGCACTTGCTGCGCGACTCGCTAGAGCTGCCCGAAGTCTCTGAGCTTGACGTGGTGCGTCACTTCGTGCGCCTCAGCCAGCTCAATTACGCGATTGACAAAGGCTTCTACCCGCTCGGCTCTTGCACCATGAAATACAATCCGAAGATTGGTGAAGATACAGCACGGCTGCCCGGCTTCGCCAATTTGCATCCTTTGCAAGCGCCTGAGACGGCGCAAGGCGCATTAGCGCTGATGTACACGCTCCAGCAGTGGCTGTGTGAGATCAGCGGCATGAAAGGCTGCAGCCTGCAGCCAGCAGCAGGCGCGCAAGGCGAGCTGGCGGGCATTTTGATGATCCGCGCCTACCATCAGGAGCGCGGCGACACTAGGCGCACCAAGATTCTCGTCCCAGATAGCGCGCACGGCACGAATCCTGCTACATCGGCGATGGCGGGCTACACAGTGGTCACCTTGCCGTCCGATGCGCGCGGCGGCGTAGACTTGGATGCGTTGCGCGCCGCCGCTGACGAGACTGTGGCAGGCATGATGATCACTGTGCCTAGCACGCTCGGCGTCTTCGACGAGAACATCCAAGAGATCATCAAGATCGTGCATAATCGCGGCGGCCTGATGTACATGGACGGCGCCAACATGAACGCCTTGCTTGGCGTGGTCAAGCCGGGCGAGCTTGGCTTTGACGTGATGCACTTCAATCTGCACAAGACGTTCAGCACGCCGCACGGCGGCGGCGGGCCGGGCTCAGGCCCGGTCACGGTCAACGAGAAATTGCTGCCCTACCTGCCCGGCCCAATTGTGGCAATCGTGGAAGAGGCGACCGACTCAGAAGGCGCGCCGCGCTACGGGTTCGTCATGCCTGAGAAGAGCATCGGACGCTTGAAGGCATTTCACGGCAACTTTGGGATGCTCGTGCGCGCTTACACTTACATCGCGCTGCACGGCGCCGAAGGCCTGAAGGCGATCAGCCATCACGCTGTGCTGAACGCCAATTACGTGCGCGTGCGTCTGGCGGATGCTTACAAAGTGCCGTACAATCGCATGTGCGGGCATGAAGTGGTGATCGAGGGGCGCTTCCCCGACGCGCCCGATATCCGCGCGCTGGATATCTCTAAGCGCTTGATGGACTACGGCTTTCATCCGCCGACCAACTACTTCCCGCTGATCGTCCATGAAGCGCTGCTGATCGAGCCGACCGAGAGCGAGAGCAAGGAGACGCTTGACCGCTTCATCGAAGCCATGCACGCCATCGCTCGCGAAGCGCGCGAGGCGCCCGAGCTACTGCGCAGCGCGCCGCACACCACGCCTGTCAGCCGCGTTGACGAGGTCTACGCCGCCAGAAACCTGACCTTGTGCTGCCGTCTGCCAAGCGCCGAGTAGCCTCTCACTCACTGCTCGCGCATCTTTTTCTCTGCCTCTGCCGCCGCCCGATTCTCGCGAATGTAGTAGAGGCCGACGGCGCCAATTGCCGCCAATCCCAGCAAGAAGATCAGCAGGCCGATGCCCGCCGGCCTGCTCGCCTTCTCGCCCTCAGCTGCCAAAGCGACCGTTGGCGCGGCAAAGAGCATCGCCAAGCATAGCGTCAGGGGTAAGCAATATCTCATAAGCGCGTACTCCCGTTGCGTTGCAAGTGCTGCGCCAAATTGTGGCGCAAGCAGCACAGCGAGGCAAGCCCTGCGCGCACATGGCGTGACAAAACAGCGCCTGAGCAGGTATGATCTACCGAGAGTTTCCCTAGCGCAATGGAAAAACCTTGTCTCAGCACGCCACACAGCTCTCCGCAGTTCGCTTGGCGCAGCCTTCTGTCGTCACCATCGGCATCTTTGACGGCGTGCATCGCGGTCATCAATATCTGCTCAGGAAGATGGTGGAAGCGGCACATCAGGCTGACCAGCTCGCGGTGGCGGTCACATTCTTTCCGCACCCTGACGTGATCTTGCGCGGCATCACAGGACGACGTTACTATCTGACGACACCTGAGCAACGCGCCGAGCTGCTGTTCGCGCTCGGCGTGGACATCGTTGTGACGCAGCCGTTTGATGAGACCTTGCGCCGCATGCGCGCAGCGGACTTCGTGGATATGCTCCTCGCGCATCTGCGCATGGCGAGCTTGTGGCTGACGCCCGATTTCGCGCTCGGCTATCAGCGCGAAGGCGACTTCGCTTTCCTGAGCGCGCAGGGGCGGCAAAAGGGCTTCCGAGTGCAATCAGTAGACTTGCTATTGGATGACCAGCATCGCGCCATTCGCTCCAGCACGATTCGCCAAGCGCTCGCCGAAGGCGACGTCAGCGCTGCCGCTCAGCTGTTGGCGCGCCCTTATCGCGTGGCGGGTGAGGTCGTTCACGGCGACCATCGCGGGCGCAGCATCGGCTTTCCAACGGCCAACTTGGCGGTCTGGTCGGAGCAACTGCTGCCTGCCAACGGCGTCTACGCTTGTTACGCGCATCTCGGCGACGAGCGCTTGGCTGCCGTCGCAAACGTCGGCTCGCGTCCAACTTTTGGCGGCACTGAAGTGCGGGTCGAGGCGTACCTGCTAGACTTCGACCGCGATATCTACGGTCAGACTTTGGCGCTGGACTTTGTGGCGCGGCTGCGCGGCGAGCAGCGTTTCAGCAGCGTGGACGCCCTCATCGCGCAGATCAGCGCCGATGTCGCTGCAAGTCGCCAGTTGTTGGCTGCTTCTGCTCAACTCTGAAAAATTTGCCAAATTCTATAGAAATCTGCATAATCTGCACATCACGCTCATTTAAGGCAGAATTCACGCAGGTTAAATTTCATGAAATACATCGGTATCACAGACTATCCGCACGGCACTGATGAGAGCATCGGCATCTTGGTCGCCAATCTCGGCACGCCAAACGCGCCGACCGTGCCCGCGCTGCGCCGCTACTTACGCCAATTCTTCGACGATCCGCGCGTGTTTGAATTCCCGCGCCTGACTTGGTGGCTGCTGACGCGCGCCATCATCCTGAATCGGCGTCCGCGCCGCTCGGCAGCGCTCTACGCTTCGATTTGGACGGAACAGGGCTCGCCGCTCTTGCTGTACTCGCAGGCAATTGCCGACGGCATTCAAGCGCGCCTGCAAGCGCAGATCGCACAGCCGATCAAAGTGGCGCTCGGAATGCGCTACGGCGATCCGTCTATACCGTATGCGCTGCGCCAGCTGCAAGCAGCCAATGTGCGCCGTCTGTTGGTGCTGCCGCTCTTCCCGCAATATTCCGCCACGACGGTCGCCTCGGTCTTCGATGCAGTCACAACCGAGCTGCAGCGCTGGCGCTGGCTGCCCGAGCTGCGCTTCATCACGCATTATCACGATCAGGCAGGCTACATTGCGGCGCTGGTCGAGAGCATTCGCGAAGCATGGCAGCGGAACGGTCAGAGCGAGAAGTTGGTCTTCTCGTTTCATGGCATTCCCAAGCGCTACTTCATGAATGGCGATCCGTACTACTGTGAATGCCAGAAAACGGCGCGTCTGGTGGCGGAAGCGCTGGATTTGCCAAAAGAGCGCTACGTTGTCGCCTTTCAATCGCGCTTTGGACGCGAGGAATGGCTGAAGCCTTACACAAGCGAGACGCTGGAAGAACTCGCCAAGCAGGGTGTGCAAAGCGTAGACGTGATCTGTCCCGGCTTCGCCGCTGATTGTCTGGAGACGCTTGAAGAGATTGACAGAGAGAACCGCAAGGTCTTTTTGGAAGCAGGCGGCAAGAGGTATCGTTACATCCCTGCCCTGAACGATTCGCCCGCGCATTTGCAAGCGCTCAGCGCCCTCGCGTTGAAGCATTTGCAAGGCTGGCTGCAGCCGCAACCGATCTCTGCCTGAAACATGGCGCGCGGTCAGCAGCTTGCCGACCGCGCGCCGCGTCATCTCACCTTGCGCGCTTGCCGCTCGCGCGCCGTTGCAGGTTATCCAGCAGGTCGTAGACTACTGGCACGACCAACAAGGTCAGGAAAGTGCTGCTGAACAAGCCGCCGATCACGACCGTGCCAAGTTCAGCGGCGATGATCGCGCCTTTCGAGAATCCGAGCGCCAATGGCGAGAGCGCCACCATCGTGGCAATTGCCGTCATCAGGATCGGGCGCAGGCGCGTGCGCCCTGCCTCGATCAACGCCTCAGTCGGCGCCATGCCTCTTTCCTTGCGATTGAGCTGGACGCGATCCAGCAGCACAATGGCGTTCGTGACCACGATGCCGATCAGCATCAGCATGCCGACCAGTGCCGAGATGCCGACCACGCGATCCGTGATGGTCAAAAGGAGCGCCGCGCCAACTACTGCTAGTGGCAAGCTGAACAAGATGGCGAACGGGTACAAAAACGAGCCGAACGTCAACAACATCACTGCGTATACAGCGAGCACTGCGATGCCCATTGTGCCGAAAGTCTGATTGAAGCCTTCGGTCTGCTGCTGGCTCTGGAAGCCTTCGCTGATGGTGATGCTGGCGGGCAGGTTCGGGATGGCGCGCACTGCCTCGATGGCTTTGCGCGTCACGCCGAGCGTATCGGTCACTTCCAGCTCAGCTGTGTACTGCACGGCTGAGCGCCCCGCCACGCGCAGGTACGATTGCGCGCTTCCAACGCGCTCCAGCGAGCTGGTGATGTTGGTCAAGCCCGGCACGCTGCTCAGCGCCTTGACGATCTCAGCATCGGCGGCGCGCAAATCTGCCTCATTGCCGCTGGCGACCACTGCAAAGCCGCCGAAGCCTTGCTCGCTGACCGAAGCGCGCGAGACTCTGACGTTCTCCTCGCCGAAAATCTCGTTCGCCTTGGCGCGTATCTCAGCGGTGAGCGCGCTGAGCGCCTCGCCCGTCACCTCAGCGCCCGCGATGATCGCAGCGCGCGCGCCGTTCACGCCGCCGCTGCCCCCAATCGCCGCCGCAATGTCGCCGAAGCCGCCGCCGCTGCCCACGTTCACCAGATAGCGGCTGATGCCGCGCCCAGCCTGGCGCAACGT
>JAGHYP010000090.1 GCA_017743585.1 Chloroflexota bacterium | reverse complement strand
AATCGTCGCCGCCTTCCATGTCGTTGCGGTCGCGCCAGAGCGTGAAGCCGAGCGCCTGCAGCTTGGAGTACAGGTCGCGCGCGAAGCCGTCATTGGCGCGCGAGTAGCTGATGAAGATATCGCGTTTTTCAGTGTCGCGTCTCTCGGTCATGGCGCACTCTTTCTACAAGCAGCTGAGCCTTGCCGCGATTATAGCGCGTTTTTAACGGCGTCAAGCGCAGTCGCGTCAGCGCGCTGTGAAGTGCGTATCTCGCCGCCAATGCTCGCGAATGACATCCTGCTGGAAGCTGGATGAGCCTCTCCAGCGCGCTCAGCTCTCGAACAAGCCGAGCGAACACAGCAAGCGCACCTCGTCTGCCTGCGCCTCGCGATCCTCGCGCTTCTGCGGGAGGCATAGCCGGCCATCGCGCCGCAAGCGCATCGCGATCTCAGCGATCTCTCGATCTCGGTCGCGCGAAGAGCTCCGCATCGCGCGGCGCAATTCATCCGTCGCCGCGCGCGTCAGCGGGGAGCGGTAGACGTCATCAATGGTCGCCTCCAGCTCCGCCTTGAGGAGCGGCTCTGTCTTCTCCACCACCTGCAAGCGCCGCTTGAGCGCTTCGTAGAGGCGGCTGCGCACCTCGCGCGGCCGGCCCAAGGCGCCCACGCCGCTCCCGCCCGGCGCCTTCATGGCGACCACCGCCCGCGCCACCAGCTCGTGATGTCTCGGATGCCGCGCTTGCGTCGGCGTCTCCGGCGCGCAGGCCGCCAATTTCAGAATCCGCAGGGGCGATTGCGTCACCAGCTTGCCCTCTCGGTCAAAGTACGCCAGCGAATCGTAGCCCTCCGCGTTGCGCAGGTACACGATCACGCCCTGCGGCGCCTCCGCCGACCCCTTGAAGTGCCGCGTGCTATAGACCATGTCCGGCAGCCGCGCCACGCGCTCCGCGATGCCGCGATGATCGCGCAGCGCCGCCTGCCATATCTCGTACGCATACGAGGTCAGATCCACCTCTTCATCGCCGTCGTCATCCAAGATGCCCGCCTTCTCGGTATAAAGCTCGCGCAGCGCGCGCGCCATCTGCTCGCCCTCGCTATCGAAGAACTGCTCGTCTGAGCCAAGCACCTCTTGGTTCTCGCGCAAGCGCCGCCGCACCCGCTCCCGCAGCTGAATGATCCGCTCCACGCCCTCGGCCGGCAGGAACGAGTAGCACTCAATCACCTCCGCCCGCTGCCCGATCCGATCCACGCGCCCGACGCGCTGCACCAAGCGGATGATCGCCCACGGCAGGTCGTAATTCACCACAATCGCCGCGTCTTGCAAGTTCTGCCCCTCGCTCAGCACGTCGGTCGCGATCAAAATATCCAGCCCTTCTTCGGCGCTCACCGTGGCGCCGTTGCTGATCGGGCTGAAGCGCCTCGCCAGCGCCGTCGCCATCCGCTCCGCGCCCGTCACTGCCGCCACGCGCTGCGCGCCGCGCCGCTTCAGCGCTTGCTCCAAGTAGCGCACCGTATCCGCGAATTGGGAGAAGATCAGCACCTTCTGCCCGCGCCGCTCTCGGAGCAAGTTGTGCAGCGCTTCCAGTTTGCGGTCGCGCTCGGGCCGCCACGGCAGGGCGTTCAGCAGGATCTCGCTCAGCGCCGCGCTATCCGCCTCCAGATGCTGGCGCAGCGCCGCCGTGAAGAAGTGCGGCGCGATCCACTTGAAGCGCTTGCCGCCCGCCCCCCTGAACTGCTCGTAGAGCGCTTCCGCGCGCGCTCGATATTCCTGCACACGCCCTAGATATTCCTGCACGCGCCCTAGAGCGTCCTGCGCAGGCCCTAGCGACGCCTCATCTTCGTCCGTCATTTCCGCGTCCAGCTTGGCGGCGTCCAGAGTCCCGACCGGCAGCGGCAACCCCCGCTCCAGCGCGTACAGGAAGACGTGATTGCGCACAATGTGCCGCTCCACAGATTGCAAGAACGAGTAGCCGCTGCTCTCCAGCCGCTTGAACAGGTTCGTGCGGCAGAAGCCCATCAGCCGCTTGCCCGCCCGCGAGAGGTCGTCCAGCAATTCCCGCTCCTCTTCGCTCGCCCGCGCCGCCTGAGCCTCATCCACGTATTGCCCCAGCCCGTAGCGCGGCAAATTCAGGCTGCTGATCAGCTCCACCACCTCGGCTGAGTACAGCCGACGATATTGCTCGTCTTCTTCCACCTCAAAGCGCACCGTGCGCGGACGCCGAATCGGGAAGAAAAACGACTCGCCATCCGCGCGCCGCACGTATTGCCTGCCCGTCTCTTGATCCACCTGCGCGTAGTTCTCTAGGATGAATTGCCGCGTCCGCCGCACGAGGTAGAGCCGCATCAATTCGCGCCAATCCTCGGCAAAATGGCTGGCGCGGAACGCCGCCAAAGTCGCCGGCGGCACCTGATGCAGGCTCTGGAAGCGCCGCTCGCCGCCCACGCTCTGGATGTAGCGCTCGGGCCGCACCCCCAAGTCCGCCTGATCGTCCAAAAATAAGCCCAGCTGCGCCGCCAGATCCGAAAAGCTCTTGTTGTATGGCGTGGCCGAGAGCAGGATGCAACGGCTCTCGTTGCGCCGGATGTACTCCCGCACCGCCGCGTACGTCTTGCCGTCCGGATTGCGCAAATTGTGGCTCTCGTCCACGATCACCAAGCGGTAGCGCGTCAGATTCGGCAGCTCCTTCCTCGCCCTGCTCAGCGAGATCACCTCGCCAAGCAGCTTGAAGCGCCTCACATAGCCGCGCCACATCTCCACCAAGTTCTTCGGGCAGAGGATCAGGGTCTCGCCGCCGCGCTCTTGGAAGATCGAGGCCAGCGCCACCGCCATCAGGGTCTTGCCCAAGCCCACCACGTCGCCCAGCAGCACGCCGCCGCGCCGCTCTAAGTGGCGCGCCGCCACCTTCACCGCCGCCAATTGATATTCCAGCAGCTGCACCCCGCCTTCCTCAAACCGGCGCGGCAGCCGAAATTCCGTCTGCCCAAGCCGCGCCTCTTCAGAGAGGTGGTAGATGATCTTCAGATACACCTCGTAGGGCGTCGGCTCGCACTGCGCCCACGACTCCTCAATCGCCGCGATCAGATCGTCCGTGATATCCACGCACCACGCATCCGCCCAGCGCGCCTCGAACCACGCCGCCAATTTCCGCCCGGTATCTTGATCCACCTCTTCCACGTTCAGCTCGCCCTGCCCGCCCAAGCCCGCGAGCGTCAGATTGCTGCTGCCCACGTAGCCCACAATCGGCGTCCGCGCCGATGCGTGATACGTCAAGTACAGCTTGGCGTGCAGCGGATGCCGCAAAAATACCTTCACCACCACGCGCCGCTCCCGCACCTGGCGGGCCAGCTCCCGCAAGCCGGCTTCCGCCGCTTCCGTCGGCACTCCAAAGCTCAGCTGGCGCTTGAAGTGCGCCGCGATGCGCGCCCGCTCTTCCATCGCGCGCTTGGCGTCCATCTCGTAGGCCGCCTCTTGCCCTGAGATATGCTCGGCCCGATACAGCAGCCTGACCGCTTCCTCATCCCGCCCTTGCATCCCGATCAGCAAGCGGCAATAGAGCAGCTCGCCGTTGTGCTGCGCGCCCGCCAAGCCGTCTACCGCCGCCGCCAGCTGCTCCCAGCCGCGCAAATTGAAGTAGCCTACGCAAAAATCCGCCCGTTGCGCGCCCCGCAGCGCCTCGCGCAGCGCTTCCAGCAGGCGCGTCTCCGCCGTCAGGTTATCGAAGATGCGCGGCACGTCGCCCCTCGCCTCAGCCCAATTCCCTATACGCCGCCAAAGCCGCCGCCTTGACGGGCTCAGCGACCAGCGGGAACGCCGCCAGCACGTGCGCGAACTCTGCCTCGTCCAGGCCGTAGAGCTGCGCCACCAGCGCGTCCAGCTCGGCGCGCAGCCGCGCCCGCTCCCCCGCCTCGCGCGCGCCCGCCCGATGATCGCCCAAGCCGATCGCGCGCGCCAGGCCGTCGAATTCAGGCGCGGTGCAGGTCAGGCGCGCCGCCCGCTCCACCAGCGCCGCGTAGCGCCCGTCCGCCGCCGCCAACCGCGGCACAGGCATTTGGTAGATGTAAAAGAAGTTGAGATTGGCGGAGACGCGCAGCCGCAGCAGATAGTCGAAGACGAAGCTGTTGAAGACGGCGCACAGGTACAGCTGATCGGCGTCGCTGATCAACCGCGCGCCGTCTTCGCTGTAGATTTCCACTGTTGGTAAACTATTGCCGTGAAAGGCAGGCGGGATGAGCGCGGCGATCATGGTGCGCTCGTCCGTGCTGCGCGCCACGCCGCGAAAGGCGAGCCGATAGTCCTGATAGCCCAAGCGCTGCCCGCGATCGGCGCGCCTGCCCAGCAGCGCCGCCCGCCCTTCGCGCTCGTCCACCCAATACTTCAGCGCGCCGTCGTTCCACTGGTGCGTGAACTGATGGATCATCTTGCCCTCGTAGAGCGGCAGCCGCCCGGCGGCGGGCTCTGTGCGGAAGAGGTGGCTATCGTTGGTCATGTGAAATTCGTTGGAGAACTTGATCTGCCACGCGCTCAGGAGCGGGAAGCGGCTCATCTTCTGAGCGATCTCGGCGTCGCGCGCTCCCTTGAATTCGAGGATCGAGAGCGACTCGGGCGAGAGGCGGCGGACGGTCGGGACGTGAATCTCGACGCCGCCGCGCCGCATGAACTCGCGCAGCTCGTTCACGTCGTGGCGCATGAAGGCGGCGCGGAAGCGCTCGGTGCCCCCGCCGCGCCCAAAGGTGAGCAGGACGAACTTGAAGCTGCGATGGACGCCTTCGAAGATCGCCTCGCGGTTCTCAAAACAGAATAGGCCGCTGATGCGCGCGCGCTCGAAGAGCAGCTGGCGCAAGCCTTTGGCGCCGAGGTCGGTGTAGATGCCCGACGGGATGACGAGGCCGCAGTGGCCGCCATCGGGCGATTCCTGCGCTCTGGGCGCGCGCGCCAGATTGAAGCAGCGCTCTGTGAAGAGCTTGTAATAGTTCAGGTCGCTGCCTGTGCGCTTGCCGTTGGCGAGCGCGCTCTGATGCTTGTAGTGCGGCGCGGCGCGGAAGTAAGCGCTCTGCAGGGCAAAGCGGCTCTGCAGCGCCAGCCACTCGCGTTGCACCTCAGGGGCGCGCATCAGGCGCTCGCGCTCGCGCTCGAATTCCTTGATGGTCATCTTCTTCTTGCTGATCGAGTCGTCATACTGGCGCAGGAACTCTTTTTCCTCAGGCTTCAAGACTTCCCAAGGCGGGTTGGTCAAGACGACGTCGAAGCCGCCGCGCTCAGCGACGATCGAATCGAAATCGTAGCCCCAGTGGAAGGGCTGCAGGGCTGCGATGTCGTCGGCGGTCAGGGGGCGCTTGAGGGGCTTGCCGCTCGGCTGCGCCTGCTCGTATTTGATGCCGAGGTGTTGGAATTCTTCCAGCAGCAGCTCGTTCAGCACTTGGTAGTGAGCGCGGCGGGCTCCCGCGATCCGCTCGCGCAAGGCGGTCAGGTCTTGGGTCAGGCTGCTGCTGGTGCGGTAGAGCGCGATCAGGCGGTTTTTCTCGCGGAGCAGGTCGGCGTAGCGCTGGGCGCGCTGAGCGCCGAACAAGTGCTTTTGGGCGCGCTGATCGAATTGCGAGGCGTCCACGCGCAGCAAGCCGATCAGGGCGTTGCCCGCCATGATGTTGAAATCGATGTTGGGCAGCGGCTCGAGTTGCTCAACGCGCTCGGCGATGCCGACCAAGCCGAGGAACATGCGCAGGCGGGCGATCTCGACGGCTTCGGGCATGATATCCACGCCGTAGAGGTTCTCGACGATGATGCGCTTGCGGATCAGGTAATCGCGGGGGGCGCTGCCGCGCTCTGCGTCTAGGCGGCGCAAGTAGGCATCCAGCTGCGGGTTGTGCAAGACTTCCGCCTTGCCGATCAGGGCGCCGTAGATATCCAGCAAGGTGCGCATGGCGGCCAGCAGGAAGGCGCCGCTGCCGCAAGCGGGGTCTAGGATCGAGAAGGTGGGCAGGATATCTTCCAGCAGCAGGCTGATGAGGTGTGGGTCGCGGCTGAGGAAGGCCTCGCCCAGCTCTGAGAGCGGCGTTGGCAGGCGGGCGTTCAGGCGGTCGAGCAAGGCGGCGTGAATGGTGCGCTCGCAGAGATAGTCCGTGATCTCGCTGCGGGTGTAGTAAGCGCCAAAGGCTTTCTGATTGATGTATTTTTCGAAGATATAGCCGAGGACGTCTGGGTTGATCTCGTTATCGGCTTCGCCTGGCGTATCGTTGAGGTACCACGAGTATCTGCCGAAGAGGTTGAAGATCGCCTCGAAGACGCGATCCGGGATGACGAGGTGAGGGTACTTCTGCTCGAGCTCGTGCGGCAAGAACAGGCCGCCGTTGAGGTACTTGATCTCGCCGAGCAATTGGCGCGCCTGCGGGCTGCGCTGCGCAGGGGGCTTGGCGAAGCCCTCGAAGAAGAGCGTCTTCAAGAACTCGCTGTAGAAGCGATCGGGGCCGCGCGCGCGGCTGGCGCGCAACTGGTTCTCGAGGTAGTGCAGGTCGCCCTGAAGGAAGCCTTTTTTCTGCAGGAAATAGATGAACATCAGGCGGTTGAGCAAGACCGAGGCGTACCAGCTGCGCTCGGCGGGGGTCGGCAAGCCCTCGAGGCGCGGGACGATCTCCTCGCGCAGGGCGCGGAACTCTTCGTAGAAGCGGCGGGTGACGCGCAGGATATCGAAGGCGCTGCTGAGCTTGCGGCAGGCCGCCTCTACCGATTGCTCGTCGCGGTAGACTTCCATTGTGACGAACAAGTTGGCGATCTTGCTGAGGAAGAGATCGCCGGGCTGCCCCCTGAGGTAGATGTGCTCGCGCGGCGCGAGCTTGCCCTCATCGCGCTTGAGCCAATACCACAGGCTCTGCGTCCGCTCGCGATCGGAATCCAGGAAGATGAGCAGGTTTTCGCGGGCGCTGCAGGCGACTTCGTCGTGAATCGCGCGGCGCATCTTGGCATCTGGGATCTCAAGCCGCTCGGGGTGGAAGACTTCGAAGACGGTCACGCCGTGCAGCTCGGCGATCGGGCGGCATTGCCAGCCCTCGAGCACGGTCAAGGGGCGCCTATCAGGCGGGAAGCTCCAGTTCAAGGCTTGGATGAAGATCTCTTGGAAGCGGAAGGCGTGCAGCAACTGACGGACTTGCTCACGGTTGATGGTCATGCTCAAAACGCGCTCCGAGAATCGAACTTTTGGTCATGTGTTGAGGATACTCTGAATCGAGCGGCAGGGCAAGGCGTGCGGCGGCGCAATTGTGGCAGCGCGCCCTTGCGCCCTCGGTTGAGAGGGCGCTCCGACGTGCTATAATTGCCGGCATGAGCGATCGAAGCTTGGCGCGCCCTGTGCATCTGCGCGTATGGCGGGCGCTGATCGGCGCCTTGCTCATCGCGAACGGCTTGCTCGGCGGCGCCAACCTGCTCTTGCTCGCGCTGATCAACGCCGATCAGCCCGCGAGCGCGCCGAGCGGCGCCTTGCTCTACCTCAGCACGTTCGATGACGATCCTGAGACCGCCGCCGACGACTCGTTCAACGCGCAATGGGCGCAATTCGAAGGGCAGGATAGCGCTACGATCGAAGACGGCGTCCTGTACTTGAGGATCGGCTCTCCCGGCGGCGTCTTCAGCGATCTGAACCGCCCCTTCGCGGATCTGGACGCCGAAGTGCTGACGAGCTGGGTAGACGGCGCTCCTGAGGTGATCGAGGCGGCTGAGGCGAGCTTGATGTTCCGCTACCAAGATGTGAAGAATTTCTATGCGTTCAAGCTGCGCGGGGATGGCGCCTACCGCGTGGAGCGGATGCACAACGGGGCGCTAGAGGTGCTGAGCGAGTGGCAAATCGCGCCGCAGGCGCTGAGCGGGCGCGGCGCGATCAATCGGCTGCGCGTGGTGGCGCGGGGCGATCAACTGCGCTTCTTCATCAACGATCAGCCCGTCTTGCTTTGCCCCAAGGGCGCGGATCGGCGCTCGACGTGGAACGGGCTGCGCAGCGGCGCGTGCTTGAGCAACAATCGCCAGACGGCTGAGCTGCTGCTCGATTCGACCTTCAAAACCGGTAAAATAGCCTTAGGCGCGGTGGCGGGGCAGGGCGCGACGGGCTTCCGAGTCGCCTTCGATACCCTGATCGTCCTCGCGCCTTGATAGAGGGGATGAGGCCGCCATGCCGATGCCGCGCCCGCTCAACATCACGCTCGATAAGCCGAACGCCGCCTTGGTCATCCGATGGGCAGATGGCGCTGTGTGCCGCTACCCGCTCAGCCATCTGCGCGAGGCGTGCCCATGCGTGGAATGTCGCGGCGGGCATCACAACATGGGGCGTCAGGGCGATCCCGATTCCATCTTGGTCTTGAAGCCCGCGCGCTCGTATGGCATCCTGCGCGTTGAGCTGGTCGGCAATTACGGGCTGCAGCCCTTCTGGGATGACGGTCATCACACGGGCATTTACACGTGGGACTATTTGCGGCGTCTGTGCCCGCCGCCCGAATCGTGAGCCATGCGCAGCTACCTGAGCTTCATCGAAGAGATTCTGATAGATGAAGAGACGCTCCAAGCGCGGATTGAAGCGCTCGGCGCGCAGATCAACGCCGATTACAGCCACACCACGGATTTATTGCTGATCTGCGTGCTGAAAGGCGGAGTGATGTTCCTGACCGACCTGATGCGCCATATTCACGTGCCGCACGCCATAGACTTCATGGCGATCTCGAGCTATGGCGTGGGCGCGCGCGAATCGAGCGGCGTGGTGCGCATTGACCTCGACCTGAGGCAGAACGTCGAAGGGCGCAACCTGCTGATCGTGGAAGATATCATCGACACCGGCACGACGCTCGCTTATCTGCGTCGCCTGCTCTTGGCGCGCAACCCCGCCAGCCTGCGCATTTGCACCTTGCTCAGCAAGCCGAGCCGGCGCCTGACCGATATCCCTGTGGATTACGTCGGCTTCGAAATCCCTGATAAGTTCGTCTTCGGTTACGGGCTTGACCTAGACGAGCTGTATCGCAATTTGCCGTTCATCGCGGCCGTCAAGCCGAGCGCTCACCCACATGCTTGAGGTTCCTGCGCCATTTCAGCTTGAATATCCGCCTTTGGTCAGCGCCCTGCTGCCGATCGTCGGCGAGGCGGAAGTCTATCTCGTCGGCGGCTGCGTGCGCGACGCGCTCTTGCGCCGCCCAAGCCACGATCTCGACTTGGCTACGCCGAGCGACGGGCGGCAGCTGGCGCGGCGCATCGCCAACGCCCTGAAAGGCGATTACTACGCGCTCGATCCCGAGCGGCAAGTCGGGCGCGCCATTGTGCGCTACGACGGAGTGCGCTACACCGTAGACGTGGCGCGTTTTCGCGGCGGATCGCTTGAAGAGGACTTGCGCGGGCGCGATTTCACGGTCAACGCGATCGCAGTGCCGCTGCGCGGCGACTTGCAGGCGCTGATCGACCCGCTCAACGGCATGCGCGACCTATTTGACAAGCGCTTGCGGCGCTGCTCGCCCGAAGCGATTCGCGACGATCCGATCCGCGCCCTGCGCGCCATACGCCAGAGCGTGCAATTCAAGCTGCTGATCGAACGGGAGACGCGCGCCGATCTGCGGGCATACGGCGCTGGGATCGCGC
>JAGHYP010000089.1 GCA_017743585.1 Chloroflexota bacterium | reverse complement strand
CTAGAGGTGCTGCGAGATGACACTGTGCTGCAGCAACGCGCCGAGTGGCTGGACCTGCTGGAGCGAGCGCTGGGCGAGAGCCGCGCCAAGCGTTTTGAGCGCGCGCGCGCATTGAGCGAAGATCGGAGCAACTTGCCAACGCTCTTGGCGCTCTGGCAAAGCTACTGGCGCGACGCGTTGCTCTTGGCACATCACACAGCTGTGGCCACCATCACCAATCGCGATCGCAGCCACACCTTAGAGCAAATTGCGCGTTCGGTCAAGGCTGAGGAGATCTATCGGGCGCTTCTAGCAGTGCAGCGCACGTTGCGCTACCTTCAAGCGAACGTGAATGCGCGTCTTGCGCTAGACGCGCTGATGTTGGATTTGCCGCGCTTGCGCTTGCTCGCCACGCCGTGAGCGCACCATATTCAGTGAAGAACGATCAGGCGGCCGATTCATCGCAACACGAGCTGGGATCGCGCGAAGTATAACTTTCTGTATCCGTTCGCCCCTCAACGCTCAGCGCGGGGGTGACGGATGGCGGCGAGGAAATGGCGAATTGCCGCGGCCGTCGCTTGCGGCTGCTCTAGCATCGGCATGTGAGCGGCATCCTGAATAATGACGAGGGTCGCGTTTGGCAACAGACGCGCCATCTGCTCAGCGCGCTCAGGCGGCACAATCGGGTCAGAATCGCCGCATATGATCAACGTCGGCACGGCGATCTGAGGCAGCAGATCGCTGCTATCGGGGCGGTACATCATGCCGCGCAAAGCGCTCATCAAGCCGCTCGGTCGCGCTTCAAGCATCATCGTGCGCGCCTGCCTTACGATCGGCGCGTCTTTGCGCAGCCTTGGCGCAAAAAGGCGCGGCAACAGCGCCTCGGCAACGGCAGTGGCGCCGCGCTCTATCACTTGCGCGATCAGCTGCTGGCGACTCTGCCGTTGCTCGTCGCTATCCGCCCAGACGTGCGAAGCGATCAGCCCGAGCGCGCTGAAGCGCTCCGCCGCCAAGCGCCAGAGCGCTAAGGTCACGTAGCCGCCCATGCTGTGCCCCATGATGACCGCCTTTTTGATCGCCAGCGTGTCCAGCAGCCTCAGCACGTCCCGCGCGAGCAAGTCCATCTCATAAGTATCCTCAGCTGCTTCGCTGCGTCCGAAGCCGCGCAGATCGGGCGCGATCACGCGACATGTGTCGCTCAGGCTGCGCATCTGATGCTGCCATAGGCTGCTGTTGAAAGGAAAGCCGTGCAATAGGACAAGCGGCGTGCCTTGCCCTTGCTCAACGTAGCTCAAGTTCATCGGTCGCATGCAGAGGCCTCAGTCCGTCTCGAGGGAAAATTGCGTTTGCGCGCCGATCGGGTGACAAATATGGCGCGTTTATGGCGCGACGTCAATAGCGCGCGGACTCTTGGCAACGTTTTCAAGATGCTTTTCGGGCTTTCAAGGTGCAGGAATGCGCGCTTGCTGCGCTTTCAAGTCCGGCGATCGGTTTTGGCGCGCTCAGTACAATAAGACCATGAAAGCGCTGTGCATTTCGTCGGGCGTCAAGCCGCCGTGATGCCCAAAAAAGTTCTGTTCGAACCTGCCTTGCTCATACCACCAGACTGACTGGTGCGCGTAAGGCAGGATGACCAGCTCGCCTAAGCGGGCGCGAAATAGGTCGGAGCAGCGCGCTCCGAAGAAGCCTTCTGCCAGCAGGTCAGCGGTTCGGTAGACTTCGGCGGCGCCGCGCAGGTGCGCCGCGAGCATCTCGTAGGCCTCTTGCACGTGCGCCGCCTTGACGTACAGGAACATGTCGCGCGCAGAGCCAGCGGGCACTAGCGGCGCGCCGCGCTGATCCGTCCTGAGCAGCGGCGTCAGCTGCGGCAGCTCGCGATTCAGGTAGTGCGTCGTGCTTGGATCGACCTCAACCTGGCCGTGATCGGCGGTCAGCAGGATCAATGTCTCGCCGTCGCGCGGCAGCTCGGCGAAAAATAGGCGCTCCAGCGCAGTGAAGAACATGTCAATTTCAGCGCGATGATGAGCAGAGTCTGGCCCGTAGCCATGCGCGATGGAATCAATCGATGAGTAGTAGAAGAAACAGTAGGTTGGCATTTCAGATGCTTCGAGCAACAGGCGCAGGTTCGTCAAGCCTTGCGAGAGCGTGTAAAAGGGCACGATCTGCGCGCCGTTGAAGAGCGTCTTGCTGTAAGACGAATGGGCATAGGCAATATCTTGAAAGGCATAGCTCTGCACGCCGTGCGCAGCCAGTTCTTGATAAATTGTCTGGTGCGGCAAGATCGCTTGCGGCGCAATGACGCTGCGCAAGGTCTCGCGCGGCGTGCCTGCATAGCTGAAGGTGAGCGGCGCGATGATCGCGTCTAGGATCGGCTCGTAGTAGAACCACTCGTAAACGCCGCTCTCGCCAACGGACTGCATTGCATTGATCGTTGTGACGTGCGCCGCCGTGGTGGATGGAAACTGAACGCTGATCTTCGAGATCACGCCTTCGTCGGCAAAGCGCCTGAGCGCTGGGTAGCGTTGATCAAGAAGCGCCAGCCGAAGCTATCCACTAAGAACAAGACGACTTTGCGGCAGCGCTCGGGCAGGTCGGCGAAGGCTTTCGGCGGCAATCCGCCTGCTGCACCCGTCAAGAGACGGCACACAGTCTGCGGGATTTGTGCGAAACTGTAGCCCTCGTATAGTGGGCGGGCAAACGTGGCGTTGAAGCGCGCTGCGTCAACGATCGCGATTGACTCTTGATTGAACATATCGCCCCTCCGCCGTTCTGCTCGAGCGGGCCCTGCGCCCTTCAAACTGTTGGCGCAGCTCGGCGCTGCACATTGGTGGCGCGCAGCGGCTGTAGCTCATCGCGGATGCCGCCCCCTTGCATCAAGGCGCGGCGATCGCCAAAGCGAAGGCGCGCCTGAAGATCGGACTGTTCACGCTTGCCCAGACATCGGAAAGCGAATCGGCGAGCGCCTCGATCAGCTCGTGCTGCGAAGCGCGCAAGGCCTCGATAGCTGCATCGGGCGCAGGCGACGCTGCGCTTTTTGCTCTGCGACCGCGCTTCGGCCCGGCGGCGAGCATTCGCTCAAGGCGATTGATGAGCGCCTGCGCCACTTGAATGGCGACTAGATAGTTTTCCAGCGGCGTCAGCATGTCCAGCACTTGCGAGACTTCTGCGCCGAGCAGCTCGCGGAAAGCGACTAGGTAGTCCTGCAGGCGGAAGAGGGCAACCAGCGCCTCGTCCACGCTTGTGCCTTGCTCCATCACTGTCCGCAGCGCGGTCAACCGCTCCCAGAGCAGCGTGCCGATGTGATAGATCGCCAGCGCTTTCTCGTTCGGATCGACGTTGTCGCTCAGTGCGACTCGCAAGCCTTCCGCCAAGCGCTTGAAGCGCGCCATGTCTATCGCGTTGCAAGCGGCGCGCGCCTCTGCCTGCCACGCTTGCGCGCGCTCAGCCATGTGCAGATGCTCCTGTGCATCTTCCGCGAGCATGGCGGCGCGCTCTGCCAACGCAAAAAGCAGACGCGCCTCGCCGACCGTATCAGCGAACCATTTTGCCTCTTTGCGATGCTCCTTGGCATCTGCCAACGCAATCGCTTCGTTCAGGCGGAAGGCTTCGCGCGATAGAGAGGGCAACACGGTCAAGTTACCGTGCTGCAAGTGACGCAACAACGCCTCAACACGATCCAAAGTCTTTGCGGCAAAGAGCCGACCGGCGCGCACAATGCTGATCGTATCATTCAGGCCAACTGCTTGAGGCAGCGCCTGGCGCCATGGCTGCTCGCGCGGCTGCGCATCGGCATCGGAGCTCGGCGCGATGGACGCCGGCAAGATGCGCACAGGGACGGGGAAGACTTTTGCCCACAGGTCGGCTTTCTTCTGAGCCTGTGCCGCGTCTTCAGCAGCGTGTTCGCCGCTGACTACAATCTCGACCTGATTGGCGTTCAGATGCAGCGCGTCAATGACCGTGCTTTGCGTCTGCGAATGATCTAAGCCGTCGGCGATGCGCAAAATGGCGGAGAGCGCTAGCACGTCGCGGCGCAAGTCTTCGGGCAGCGCTGTGTAGACTGGCTCGGCATCGGGATGCACTTTTTTGCGATGAAAAGATGTAGTGCACGCCAAAATGCGCCGCTCGTCGTCCGAGAAGCCGCGCAAAGGCGTGTTCATCAAGATATCGCGACCGCGCAAGTGATGATTGGGCGGATCGATCTCATAAGCGATGTTGTGAACGAGCGCTGCTGCCTCCAAGAGCGGCCGCATGTTCGGCGCAAGGCGATGCACAGCCTCGGTCGCGTCGAAGATTTGCGTCGCCAATGCGCTGATGTGCTTTGCGTGCGCCATATCCACACGATACTGCTGGCAGAGCGCCTCAAGGCTGATCCGATCATCGGCGATGGGCGCGGGCGCGCTCGTTGTTTCGCGCTGAGGGGGCGCGTCATCCTCAACCATGAATAGATCGATCCCTTTTTGGCGATACCGGCGCCATAAATACTGAACTTGATTGACGCTCAACTGTGTGCGCGCAGCGGCCTCGGCAGCGGTTGCGCCTTCGTGCCACGCCAAAATCGCCAAAGCGCGCTGCCGCAGCGCCGGCGAGGCAGTTTCCGCAATCATCTTCAAGCGCTCTTCCTCTTCGGGCGGTAATAACGCACGTTGCCCTTTGACCATCTCTCGAATTCACCCCGAAATGTGAATATAGCGCGCAAGCGAGGATGCGCAATGCAGATCAGGTGGTCGCGCGCATGACTATAGCAGGTTTCGCGCGCCCCGTAAACAAGCCAGCTATGCCAGGAGCGGCTCGCGCGGCGAGCATTTGCCCGAGGTGACCCGCAGCGCTCTGCCCTGCGCTTATCCAAGCGCGCTGCAATAGCGCGCTGCATTGCCGATCGCGCGCCGCACGCTCGGATCGTAACACGAATTGTGTCCACCGTTGCTCACCTTGCGTCTTCCGAATGCCTGTTCGAGTGTCTACTGCATCTAGCCGTGTGCGCAACGCCGCCGATATCCAGAAGTCGGGGCAAAATATGCGCCTTGCTGTACAATCCCAAATCGAGAATGCCCTTGTGGAGCGGCGCAGATGCACGTTGCGATCAACGCTTGGTTCTGGGAGCAGAAGCACACGGGCAGCGGGCAATACGTCCGCGAGTTGGTGCGCGCATTGTGGCGCTTGCGGCAGAGCGAGGCGCGCTACGCCGCTTTGCGGCTCTCGCTGATCGCGCCTGAGCGCGGCAGCGCGCTCGCCGATGTGCCTGAAGGCGTGCAGACGATCCGCGTGCGCGTCGGCAACGGGCAGCTGGGCAAGGTATGGTTTGAGCAGCGGGCTTTCCCGAAAGCAGCGGGCGAGATCGGCGCGCAAATTGCGCACGTGCCGTATTGGGCGGCGCCGCTTAGCTCGCCAATCCCTCTGGTAGTGACCATTCACGACGTCGTGCCGCTCAGCATGCCGATCTATCAAGGCGGCTTAGGCGGCAGATTGTACTTCGGCTTGGTGCGCGCGTCAGCGCTCGGCGTCTCGCATATCATCACTGACTCCGAATTCTCCAAGGGCGAGATCGTGCGATACATTGGCGTGCCGCCTGAGCGCGTGACCGCCATCCCATTGGCGGCTGCTGAGGCTTTTCATCCGCGCTTAGGCGCTGAGCGCGACTCCGCAGTGCGCCGCAAGTACAACTTGCCTGAGCAATACGCGCTGTACCTTGGCGGCTTCGATGTGCGCAAGAACTTGCGCGCCTTGATCGCCGCATACACCTATGTCGGCCCGTCGGTCGGCGATGAATTTCCACTTGTTTTGGCAGGCAAGCTGCCTGAGCGCTGGGGGACGCCGCGCTTCCCCGATCTGCCCGCAGAGATCGCGGCACGCGAGGGCTTAGCGCAATGGATACGCTGGCTTGGAGCGGTGGACGAGGAAGATAAACCTGCGCTCTATCGCATGGCGCGCTTATTCGTGATGCCAAGCCGCTACGAGGGCTTCGGGCTCGGCGTGCTGGAAGCGATGGCGTGTGGCACGCCTGTCGTCGCGGCAGAAGCATCTTCGGTGCCTGAAATCGTCGGCGATGCAGCGTATCTGGTGCCGCCGAACGATTCGCGGCAACTGGGCGGCGCGATCATCGCCGTGCTGATCCAAGATGACCTGCACGCAAGCCTGCGGAATCTCGGCTTGGCGCGCGCCAGCAACTTCAGCTGGGAGCGCACAGCGCGCGAGACCTACGCCGTCTACGAGCGCGTGCTAGATCGCTAGAGATTGGGTAAGCTAGCGTTGGCGAGCGCGTCTTCGATCTGCTCAATCAAGCCCTCGTCTTCGATCTCCTCAGCGTGCTTGAAAAGTTCTTCTAGCACACGCTGCGATTCGCCGCCGCCGATCTCGCCAAGCGCCCAGATCGCCATCTCGAGCGTCTGTCGGTCAGCGCCAGTCACCAGCTCGCCGATCAACGGCACAGCTTCTTCCAGACCTAACTCGCCGGCTGCGCGCAACGCCTCAAAGCGGATGGCAGGATCGTCGCTGTTCAGCTCGCGCAATACAGTGCTCGCCCAGCGCCTGTCGCAGGTCCTGCCCATGGCATAGAGCGCAGCGGCGCGCAAGCGCGAGTCGCCATCGCGATACGACTCCTCGATCATGCCGATCACTTCAGCACGGCTGCTATTGGCGATCGCCTCCAGCGCGCGGCAACGGACACGCACATCTTCGTTGCGATTGTTGTAGAGCCTCAGCGCAACGCGCTCAGCCTGCCGCGCTTGCATCGGGCTGAACTTGCCGAGCTCAGCCTGCAGGATGAAGCGCCCGAGCGCGCTGACAGCGGCGGCGCGCACAGCTGGCGAGGAATCAACGCTCGCCATCGACAGCAAGCGATTGAACATCTCAACCGACTCGTCTGGCCAAGACGCCTCAATGGCTGCCTCGCGCAAGTCATCGTGCAAGTCAGTCAAGGCGAGATACGTGACGGCGCTGAAATCTGTGTCGAACTCAGTCTCGCTGAGCTCCGCGATCTCGTGCAAGACTTGACGACGCCGCTCAACAGAGATGCCGCCCCATACCCTCACAAGCGCCTGGCGCTCAGGCTCGCCCAAGTTTGAGAGTCGGCGCACAAGCCCTTTGGTGATCGGAACTTCGTCGCTAGTTAAATCGCGGATGATGTCCTCAAACTTGATCGCCATTGCCTTATCTACACGCCGTCACCGTATGACCTGCCCGATTGGATTGACCAGATCGTTGACCACCAAAATCATGAACAGCCCAAGGATGAATAGCAGGCCGATCGTGTGAATGACGCTCTCGCGCTCGGGCGCCATCGGCTTGCCGCGCACGATTTCGAGCAACACGAATAGGATGCGCCCGCCATCCAAACCCGGGATTGGCAACAAGTTGGTGAAGCCGAGCGCGAGGCTGATCAGCGCAGCGAAATTGAGCAAGCGCAACGGCGAGCGATCTTCAACCGCAGCGCTGACCACTTGCCCGCCTAATTGGGAGATGCCGACCACGCTCACAGGGCGCGCTTCCTCAATAGTCAGCGCGCCGCGAATCAAATCGATAGGGAAGCGGATCAGCTGCTCAAGAATCAGCCCGGCGCGCTGAATGCCTGCGCCAATTGCCTCGAAGAACGGCTTGCCTTCAGCGCGATCTTCGAGCGCCAAGCCTGTGATCAGGTTAAACTCGAGCGGGCGCAGCCCGATGCCAACAGCAGGCTCGCCGACCGGCACGTTGCGGCGCGGCACAACAGTCAGCGTCAAGCGCTTATTCCCGCGCAACACCACAAACGTGACTTCCTCGCCGCCGCGCCGGCGCACGTATTCCACGATCGACTCGGTCGAGCGCACTCTGCCATCCACGCTCAAGATGACGTCGTTCGGCTCAAAGACGCCATCAGCAGGCATGTTGCGCGTCACGCTGGTGATCAGCACGGCTTGGTTCGGGAATCTACCCGCTTGCTCGCCCAAGACGACCTCGCGCACCTCGCCGTTGCGCTGCACAGTCAAGCGGATCGGCTGATCGCGCTGCGCTGACTTGCGATGCGCTTCGATCTGTGCTTCGATCTGCGCCGTGCTGCTGACAGGTACCCCGTTCACTGCTGTGATCACATCGCCGAATTGCAGGCCGCTCACAGCAGCAGGCGAGTTCGGCGCCGCCGCTAGCACCACAGGCGGCAACGAGATGGTCGCGGCGATGATCAGCAGCACAACTGCCGCCACTGCGTTCATGCCTGAGCCTGCCGCGAGGAAGCACAGGCGCTGAAGCGGCGTCGCCTCCGCTACCGATTTCAGCTTCAGCACTTTTTTGCTGAGCGCCGCCAACTTTTCTTGATAGCGGCGATAGGCTTGGCGCTCGCGTTCGGTCGCTTCTTCACCCACAGGTCGCACAAAATCCTCGCCGAGCGGGCGCACAAAGCCGCCTAGGGGCAGCCAGTTCAAGGTGAACTCAGTGCCGTTGCGCTCGAAGAGCTTGACGGCACGCGGCGGAAAGCCGAGTCCAAACTCCAGCACAGTCACGCCCGTTAGGCGGCACGCGATGAAGTGCCCCCACTCGTGGATCAGGATCAAGGGCGCAAGGACGATCACAAACGAGAGAACAGCCAGCAGGAAATCCATTCCGATACCTTCACTTCGCGACCGAAGCACAGCGCTTCATCAAAACTTGACGCAGATTATACTCTACTCAGCGCGCGTGTGGCAGGCGCACGACCGCCGCTCACCGTTTGCTCAGGCGGCGATGGCTTGCGGCAAAGTAGAGGCATCTGTTAAGGTTATACGACGGATTGCCGAAGAAGAGCTGTGAGTCAGTGCATCGCTCTGTGCGCATCTAGCTTGTGATTGCGCTTGGGTGCTCGCTCTGGATGATGCAGGCATGTCTCGTGCGCAGTCAACGCTGCGCGTGACGCATGTGGTCAATGGCACGCTCGGCGACTTCACCAAGTGCAAGTGCGTGAATGTCTACAACGTCAAGTAACGCACCGTCTCTTCTAGGGATGCCGCGCGGTAAAATGGGCAGGGGATTGTTGACTAAATGAGAAACCTATGCCGCCACGGCTGACCGATCCTCACGAAATCTTTGAGGCATGCCTGCGCGACGTGCGCGCGGGCAAAGTCTCCGTTGAAGAGTGCGCCAGACGCTACCCTGAGTTCACGGCGCTCAGTGCGCTTTTGCGCTCGGCGCTCGCCCTGCGGGCGCTCAGCGCAGAGCGCATGGGCGCCTCACAACGCAACGCGCTAGAACGTCGTTTGCGCGCTGCGTATGCCTTGCACGTGCGCCCTGCGCCGAATTGGCTGCTGCCCACATTGGCGGTCGCGGCTGTCCTCGGCATCCTGATCGGCATCGGCACACTTTTGACGGTCGCGTCGTTCTCCAGCTTGCCTAACGATCCGCTCTATGGCTTGAAGCGCGCTGTGGAAAGCTTTGCTGCGTCGCTGAGCGGCGACCCGCCTGAGCTGCGCGTCGCGCACGCCCGTGAGCGCCTGCAAGAACTCGAGTTCATGGTGGCCAGAGGCGACTCAGTACCGCCCGCGCTGCTCGAAGCGGCAGCCCAGAGCCTGCAGCGCGCCTTGGACGCGCTGCCCGAAGGCGCTGAGCGCGACGACCTGCGCAGCCGCGGCGCCGATACGTTCCTGTTCGTGGCGCGCCTTCGCGCCACGAACAGGAACGTAT
>JAGHYP010000088.1 GCA_017743585.1 Chloroflexota bacterium | reverse complement strand
CGCCGAGCCATTGCAACATCTCGATGCCGCTCTGCGGCACGACCTCAGAGCGCGCCAGTGCTGCTTGACGCGCTTCGAGTTCCTGACGGCTGCGCTTGCCGAAGCGCCTCTGATGGCGTTGATAGAGCTTCAAAAGCGCATCGCTGATCAAAATAGCGTTCTCGCTCAGGCGTCGCCGTTCCGCCTCCGAGAGCCCGCCGCCCATCACCTCGATATTGCGCCGCAACTTCGGAATGTCTGGCGGCTGACGCTCATTTTCGTAATACATAGCGATATCGGTCAGCAAGAGCGCCGCTGTCTGCGCCTGCTCAGCGAACACGCCGAAATCCGCGCTGCCCGTCAACAAGCGCACGCGGTAGGTCGCTTCTAGCGCCTTATGAACTGCCTCGCCTTGCCGAAAGGCGACCAGTTGTAGCACTTTGGCAGCCTGCTCACGCGTCGCGCGCCGAATGTAATCGCGCACCACTTCTAAGCCCGCCTCGCGCACTTCTGATGACCAATCCAGCAGACTATACGCCTGACTGACCAACTCAGCAGGCTGCGCTTCCTGCTCGCCAAAGGTTAGCGCATAGCTGGCGATGGCGTTCAACATGCGCAGCGCCTCGACCGAGTCCTTGCGACGGACGGACGTCTTTAGCAGCCGCAGCGCCGCGCCAACGCCAAGGCTTGCGATCAAACGCGGCTCGTTGTAGAAGAGCGCCGCGAGCCGCTCCATCACAGGTTGCAGAGCGGAGTCCCAGTTGCGCCCTTCCAAAGCGCCCAGATCGGCGCGCGCGCGCAGCGCAGGCTTGAGCGCGCTATTGTGCAGCGCATCGAGCGCCTTCAGCAGCTCGGGCATCTCCAGCGGCACATCGCGGAAGGTCATGTGCAGCAGCTCTGCGCCCTGCGTCTGCCGCACGCCTTGATAGATCATGTCCATGCACAGCGCAATCAGCTCCACTGCTTCGTGGTAGCGCCCGCGCACCAAGTTGAGCGTGATCAAGCTGCTATGGGCTTCGATGGTCATTGTGCGCAGCGCGTTGAGCGTGCCGAGATCGTCAACCACGTTCTGAATGACTTGATCGAAGCGCGCCGCGAGGGGCGAGCTCGCCAGCTTGACCAAGCCGAGGAGCGCGTCTGTGTCAATCAGGTCGCTGCGCTGCACGCTGATCGCCCAATCGGTCAGCCTGCCTATCAGGGTTAGTTGATGCGCTTCGCCAAAGGCTTCTGTAGCGCGCGCCAAAAGGCGCGGCGGCGCGGGCTTTGGGCCATCTGCGCGCAAATACGGCAGCAGCTCGCGCAAGTCTAGCGGCAACTGCGCTTGGAAGGTGCTCTCAGCCACGAGCCGCTGAAGATTGCCGAGCGATAGGTGATAAATTGCTAGCAAGAACACGGCGCGCGCCGTCTCTGCGTTCTCGGTAGCGCGGCGGCGCGCCAGCGTGATGAGCTGTGTGGCGACCTGCTCCATAGGCACTTTATCGGTCGCCGTGATGAATTGCTCCAAAAAGGCGACGAACGCTTGCGGCGGCGCGCTCAACAGCTGATTGGCGCGCGCGCCAGCTGCCATCGCCAACAGCGGGCGCCAACGGCTGAGATCAGCGCCGGGCGGCGCATCGGCTAACCAGCGCGCGACCAGCTGATAAACATCCATAGCGCGCTCGCCGCTGGCAGCTACCCAGAGCTGCTCGTAGACCGCATCGGCGATCTGTTTGCTCTGCGCGGCAAGCGCAGGGATCATCTCAGTGTGGCTGTAATCGCCTAAAGCGAGCGAGAGGCTCAGTAGATGCCTGCAATAGGCGACGCGCAGTTCATCTGTGAGCGTCGGATCTTCGCGCAAGACGGCAGCCACCATCGCCCGATCGGCGGGCTGGCGCTGCAAGACCAACTCATCGAGCGCAGCGCGCTTGGATGCCCACGCCAGCGCGCTCGCCATAGTCTCGCGGCGCATGGCGCGCCATGTAGCTGTGCGCCCCAATTTCTCGGTCTGCTGAATGACCAGTGAGATATCCAACTGGAGCTGGGCGCGAATGAATTTGGTATAGGCGTCCTCAGGCGGGTTGCCCATCAGGGTTTGTGTGCGCCAATCGAACAAGACGTGCTGCGCAGGCGGCGCGCTCAGGCTTGGCGTGAACTTGATTTGCGCGTGCAAGTGGAGCGGATCAGGGCTGTGCGTAACAAAAGTGACTGCAGCGCGCACAGGCGCAGGCAACAAGCATAGCAATCCCTGCACAAAGGTCAGTCTATCGCGCAGCGAAGCGGGCGCGCCCGTGATCACGATGCCCAGACCTTGCACTATGCCTGCCAACAAGCCGCTCACGGTGCGGATGTTATTGCGGCAGTAGCTCAGCAATGCCAGCAGGCCGTCGCTTTGCTCCTCAAGGCTCGGCGGGCGTGGGTCGGCAATCACGAAGGGCTGCAACGGCTGATTGACGGGCGGCAGCGGCTCGCGCGCAAAGGCTTCAAACGGACGCAAATTGCCGCCTAAAGCGCGCAAGGCAGCGAGCGGCACGATCATGTACTGCACAATCGTATCGCCATTCTCGGTCAGTAGCGCCTTTGCGGCCACATAGTCAACCGTCTCGCCGCGCAGCAATCCGAGCGTGATAGGCGGCGGCGCCAAAGGAGTGGCAGGGCGCTGCGCGGTCAGCGTGGCAATGCGCCGCGCCTCGACCACATGCTCAGGACGAATGCCTGCCGTGCGCGAGAGCAGTGTAGCGGAAACAGGACGCGCTGCCACTTGAGCAGGCAAGATCAGGCTGAAGCGCTCCAGCTGGAAGGCTTGAGGGCGCTCACTCATTCGAACAGCGCTTTCTCAGCAGTGCTTTTACGCTTTTCACGCGCTGAATCTTATCACTGAGCGCTAGGCGAAACAAGCGCGCCGCGCTGAGTCACTGCCCGCCGCTCAGGCCCGGCGTTGGCAACACTTCGTAGGGCTCAGCCCAGTAGCTTGGGAAAGGCGCGTAAGGCAATCCGTAGTATGCTTCGATGATGCGCCGCGCGATTGGCGCGCCTGTCTCAGAGCCTTCGCGGGAGTACAGCACTAGGACTGCGATTGCGATGTCAGGCTTCTGATTGGGCAAACCGGCGTATGCCACAAACCAACCGTGCGGATAGAGCGTGCCGCTCTGCACAGTGCCTGTCTTGCCGCACACCTTGACCCGCGAGTGATCCCAGTCAGCAAACACCCAGCTCGCCGTGCCGAGCTTGGCGTTCGTGATGGCCTCGCACATGCCCAGCCGCACGCCTTCGATCACCTCAGGTTTCAGGTTGAGCCGCTCTGGCGTCCGCTCAGGCGCGACGTACGTCGCCGCCTGCCCAGGGTAGCCGACTTTCTTGACGAGCGTCAAGTTCGGCAGCACTTCGCCGTTGGCGATAGCCGCTGTCATGCGCGCTGCCTGCAGCACGGTCACTTTCATGCTGCCCTGCCCAATCACAATATTCAGGCTATCGCCAACGCCCCAGGCACGCCCCTCGTTAGCGCGCGTCCACTCTGGGTCAGGGATCACGCCCTCTAGGTCAACCAGTGAGTCGATGCCTGTTGGCACGCCTAAGCCCAGCCTATTGGCGTAGCGCTTGATCAACGACGGATCGATACTGTTCAGCTTCTCGCCGACGAGCCAGAAGTAGATATCGCAAGAGGATGTCAGCGCTTGATGCAAGTTGATCTCGCCGTGGTAGTTCGGATTGCGATCCGGCTCAAGGTAAATCCAATCGGTCAGAATGCGGCCGTCATCAGGACTCTTGAGCGTTCCGCCGCAAAAGCGCGTCTCCTTCATGTGGAAAGCGCCCGAGTCGGCCGCGGCCACTGCTGAGACGATTTTCATGACTGAGCCGAGCGCGTACAGCTCTTCTGTGGCATGATTAACAATGGCGCGTTGCGCAAAGTAACGCCCGATCACGTCTGCAGCGTCCCACGTCGTGCCGATTCGCCACGCATCCGGATGCGGCGAGGGGAAACTGGCCATCGCCAGCACATCGCCTGTTTTCACATCCAGCACCACAGCCGCTGCGCCTGTGATCAAGCGCGCTTGCGCCGCGCCGTTGCGCAACGGCGCCCAATTCGCCTCGTTATAAGCAGCGGCGATAGCTTGCTCGGTCTTCAACTGCAGCTCGCGGTCAAGGCTGACGTAGACATCTTGACCACGCGAGGGGGGCTTGCGATGAATGGTGCGCACATTCACGCCGTCTGCTGTGCGGATGAGCAGCTCGGCACCGCTCTCGCCGCTCAGTTGCTCCTGCCAAGCGCGCTCTACGCCGAACTGCCCGATGAGCGAGCCAGGCGCCAAGTTGGGGAAGGCAGCTTGCTGGTCGGGCTGCATCGGCGCTACAAAGCCAATGGTCTGGGCAGCGATGTTGCCCCCGTAGTAAAAGCGCGTGGTCTGCGGCACGTATTGCAGCAGACAGACGCGATCTAGGATTGGGCGCAACACCTCGTAGTCGCGCTGGAAAAGCGTGCCGACCGTGAAACCGTAATCTAGCCCTGTGAACGGGCGATACTGCTCAAAATCGCCAATGTACAGCCGGAAAGTCTCGGCTAGGGCGCGGAAGCAGGCATCGGGATCGCCTGTTGGGTATTGGCGCGTCAGCAAGCGCACGGCGTAGTTTGGCACGTTATCTTGCGCGATGATCTTGCCGTTGCGGTCATAAATACTGCCGCGCAACGGCGGCGTGCGTTCCAAGACAAGTTGCGCGCCGCCCGCCAAGCCTTCGAAGATATCCATCGTGCTCCACGCCACGCGCCAGCCGCGATCCGTGAGCAGCAGGCGCATCACGCGCCCTGCGTCGGTGAATTCGCCCAAGAAGCGCGAGTTGAAGGTCATGTCGTAGCGGACAATGGCAGTGTTGCCTTGCCGTTGCGTCTGATCGTCTAGGATGCGGTAGCGCTTGGCGTTCTCGCCGAACAAGTTGAGCGTCTGCTCGGCTTGCTGGTAAGCTGCTATGAACGCTTCTCGGCTGATCACCAAAGAGCGCGGCGAGAGCAAGCCATACATCGTGTTGAAATCGCCTTTTGTCCATGCGTCCAAGAACATGCGCGCCGTGTTCACTGCATCGCCTAGGCTCGGCGGCGCGGTCGGCGCATTCGGCGCAGCAAACTCAACCGCCGAGCAAGCTGCAGCCAAGACGAGCAGAAGAACGCTGCGCAAACGGCGAACAAACTGCCTCATCGCTCTTTCGATGCGCTGTACACTCAGACGCGCTATACACTCAGGCGCGCTCGCTGCGCATGACGACGCTCTGGACAATCCCAATGCCTATCAGCAACGTCAGCAACGATGAGCCGCCTGAACTGATGAACGGCAAGGTCAGGCCCGTCACAGGCAGGACGTTCAGGTTCATGCCCGTTGAGACAACTGTCTGAAAGAAGATGATGGCGGCGATGCCATAGCAGATCAGCGCGCCGAGCGCGTCGCGCGCCCGTGCAGCAGCGCGCATGATGCGCCATAGCACGATGCCGATCAGCACGAAGACCAGCGACGCCCCGACGAAGCCGAGCTCTTCCCCGATCACGCTGAAGATAAAATCAGTGTGGCGCACCCGCAAGAAGCGCAAGCGCGATTGCGTGCCGCTGGCATAGCCTTTGCCCAACAGACCACCTGAGCCAATGCTGATGCGCGCTTGAAAAATATTGTAGCAAGCTGGGTCGCGCGTATCCTCGCAGGTGATGAAGTTGATGATGCGCGCGCGCTGATACTCCTGCATGTTTGCCCACAACACAGGGAAGCCCAGCACAGCGGCAAAGCTGAGAAGCGCGATGTGCTTCAGCCGCAATCCCGCCGCCCAAGTCATCACGAACCAGATGAACATAATCAAAATAGTGATGCCCAAGCTCGGCTGTAGGAAGATGAGGACTGCCGGCAGACCGACGTAGCCTAGCGAGATCAGCACAGTCCGCAGTTTATCCATCTTCGGATACTGTTTCTGCAAGTGCTGCCCAAGCACGATTACGATCAGCACTTTCGCCAGCTCAGAGGGCTGCACGGGCAAGCCAACCGCCAGCCAGCGTTGCGCGCCGGCATCGCCAACCTGTCCAAGCACTGCCACTAGCGCCAGCAGAAAGACTAGAATGCCGTAGATATACGGCTGCAGCGCCGCAAGCAGGCGATAATCTATCGCGGCGAAGACGAACATCGTGACAATGCCGATGATCGCGTATTGGATTTGGCGCGGCACGCGCGAGATGAGGTCTGTATCCACTGCGCCAAGCGTCGCGCTGCGGATCATCAGCACGCCGTAGATGATCAGCACTACAACCGTGCCGAACAGGATGAAGTCGAAGTTGCGCCACAAGCGCGCTGTCTTGTTCAAGGCAAGTTCTGAGCTCCTGAGCGGGGTATCATAACCTTGCGCGCGCGCTCAGGCAATCTCGCAGCGGCTTATCAGCAGAAGCTCATGCGTCCATCAGCTCCACAAGGCGCGGCAAGATGTTGCCGGCAGTGCCTTGCAGGAACAGATCGCAAATCGGCGCGATTTCATCGCGCTCTGGATTCACATCAATCAGGAAGGCGTTGCCGCTTCGCTTGGCGAGATAAGGTAGCGACGCAGCAGGCTGCACAACGCCTGACGTGCCGACGATCAGCACGACGTCGGCGCGCAGACACAAGTCGCGCGCGCGAGTGAGCGCTTCCGCAGGCAAGAATTCGTTGAACCACACGACGTTCGGGCGCGCATACGCGCCGCAATGCGGGCAGCGCGGCGGCACGCTATCGCCGATAAGTTCAGAGAGCGCGAGCAGCGTTGGGGCGCCGCGACAATCGGCGAAGCACTTATGCTGCGTGATGTTGCCGTGCAGCTCGATCACATCCGTGCTGCCCGCGCGCCTGTGCAAGCCGTCCACGTTCTGTGTGATGATCGTGACGTGCGGCAAGCGCTTCTCAAGCGCGGCGAGCGCATAGTGACCGGCGTGCGGTTGCACTTCCAGCACCCTTCGCCGGCGCATCTCGTACCATTCCCACACCAAGCGCGGATTGCGCTGAAACGCTTGCGGCGTGGCGAGTTCCTCAGGATCGAACTGCGCCCACAGCCCTTCCAGCGCGTCTCGGAACGTCGGAATGCCGCTCTCTTTGGACATGCCAGCGCCAGTCAGCACCACTAGGCGCTTGGCGCGTCGTAAAACGCGAGCGGCGTCCTGCAACGCTGCAGTGTTCATGCTGAACCCTCAATTTCAGGGAAAGCGACGTTTGCGTAGATCGCCGCGAGCGGCAGCTGGATGTTCAATCCGAGCAAAGGCGCGACTGCCGTCAAACCTTCGTGAACAGTGAGCAACCATTGTCGCTCGCCCTGCCGCGCGAAGTGGTCAACCCTTGGCGCGTCTTGCGCGATCAGCAGGCAATCGCGCAGCGACTCAAGGCGCTGATAGCCTTCCCACTTCATGCCGCGATCGTGCGCTTCAGTGGCAGGCGATGGCACTTCCGCAATCGCAATCGGATTGAGCAGCGTGTCCTGATCGGCGAGCTGCGGCTCGCCACACACGACCACAACGTCAGGATAGACGTAGGCGCGCTGCAGTTTCACACGCTGATCGCTTTGCAAGACAACGCACGCGCACTCGCCGAGCGCTGCGCGCAACGCGAAGTGCGCATTCGCCGCAATCAGGTTGTGCCTGTAAGAAGCGCCGACCAAGTCATAGATTTGACCGTTGTAGTATTCATGCTTGGCATCGCTAGCGCGCTCAAAAGCGAGGTGCTCTGCTTCTGTCCAGCGATGCAAGTGCATCGGCGCGGCGCTCATCAGGCACTCCTCACGTCATTTTGAGCGCATTTTAACCGAGAGACGGCGCTAGAACAAGCAAGCCTTCCCGTTTGCGCGCGAAAAGGCTTGCTTGAGCGCGCATTAGCGGACGCGGAAGGTCAATTCGCGGCAGACGTTTTCGAGTCGTCCCAGCTTTTCGATCTCGATAGTCACGCGCGCCTTGTCGCTGAGCAGGCGCGGCGGCTGCATAGCGATCCCGACGCCAGCAGGCGTGCCTGTCAGGATGATATCGCCGCGATAGAGCGTGAACATGCGCGACACATAGCTGATCAGCGCTTTGACGCTGAAGATCATCTCGCGCGAGTTGCTGTTTTGGCGCAACTCGCCGTTCACAGTGCAGCGGATGCTGAGCGCTTGCGGATCGGGAATCTCATCGGCGCTCACCAGCCATGGCCCGAGCGGGCAGAAAGTGTCCATGCCTTTGGCGCGCGTCCACTGTCCGTCGCCTTTTTGCAGATCGCGCGCTGTCACGTCGTTGGCGATTGTGTAGCCGAAGACGTGCGCGAGCGCGTTCTCTTCAGAGACAAGGCGCGTCTGCTTGCCGATCACTACGGCCAGCTCTGCCTCATAGTCTACGCTGCTGGTAATGGATGGATCCCACTCGATCACATCGCCATTGCCGATCACGCTGCTGTTCAGCTTGGCGAAGATCAGCGGCTTCTCAGGCGGCTGCTGACCTGTCTCACGGCAATGGTCGGCGTAATTCAGGCCGATGGCGATGATCTTGCTTGGGCGCAGCGGCGGCAGCCAACGCCAGCCGCTCTCAGGCAACGGCTTGCCCGCCGCATAAGCCGCCTCGACCGCAGCGCGCTGCGCGTCCATCAGCGCGAACATATCAGCGAAGCCCTCGATCAGGCGCGGCGAGCGTTCATCGACGGCTGCCACAAGGCGCGGCACGCCTTCATACAGGACAGTTGCAAAGCGCATACGGCCTCACTTGCCCAGCTTAGCGCGCGCCGCAGCGCTCAGCGCAGGCAACACCTTGAAAAGGTCGCCAATAATGCCATAGTGTGCAATTTTGAAGATCGGCGCCTCAGGGTCTTTGTTGATCGCCACGATGATTTTCGAGGTGCGCATCCCCGCTTGATGCTGGATCGAGCCTGAGACGCCCGCCGCGATGTACAGCGTCGGGCTGACCACCTTGCCCGTTTGCCCAACTTGGTGTGCGTAAGAGATATAGCCGGCGTCCACAGCGGCGCGCGTAGCGCCAACTGCGCCGCCCAGCACTTCCGCCAATTCGCGCACAGGCGCAAAGCCCTCCGCGCTGCCAACAGCGCGTCCGCCTGTGACAACGATCGCCGCGTCGGTCAGATTCACGCTGCCGCGCTGCTCCTCAAAGGACTCAATCTGCGTGTCGATCTGCTCGGCGGGCATGACAGGCGCTACGTGGATCACCTCGCCACTGCGGCTGGCATCGGGCTGCGGCAACGGGAACGCGCGATTGCGCAACGTGATGAACACTGTGCGGCTCGTGGCGACCAAGTCGCTTAGCACCTTGCCAGCATAAGCGGGATGCACCGCCTTGATCGTCTCGCCTTCAGTGCTCAGCTCAGTCACATCTGCCAATAGACTGCTATCGGTCTCTGCAGCGGCAGCCGCCAAAAGCTCGCGTCCGCGCGTAGTCGCGCCGCTCAGCACGGCGCGCGGCGCATGATCGGTCACCAGCTTCACTAGCAGCGCAGCGTAGGGCTCTAGACGGTAATCGGCGAGCGTTGCATCCTCGCACGCGATGACCTTGTCCGCGCCGTAGTGAAAGGCGAGCGTCACCAAGTTGCCAACATCGCTGCCGAAGACCAACGCCGTGACTTGATCGCTCAGCATCCGAGCTGCGCCGATCGCTTCCCAAGAAGCAGGCAGCGCCTTGCCGCGAAAATGATCGACCCAGACG
>JAGHYP010000087.1 GCA_017743585.1 Chloroflexota bacterium | reverse complement strand
TACCACCTGCCGCGCCGAGTGCGCCACGAGCGCGCGCAAGCGCTGATGGCGCGTTTCGGTTTGGCGGACGCCATGCAGCGGCGCATCGGCGAGTTCTCCAAAGGCATGAAGCAAAAGTTAGCGCTGGTGCGCGCCATGTTGCACGATCCGCCTGTGCTGATGCTGGACGAGCCGACCTCTGCTATGGATCCGCAGAGCGCCAAGCAAGTGCGCGATGCCATTTTGGAGCTGAAAAACGACCGCCGCACCATCATCCTGACCACGCATAACCTGACTGAGGCACAGCAATTGGCAGATCGGATCGGCGTGATACGGCACGGCAGGCTGATCGCCAATGGCACTTTCGAAGAGCTTTCGCGGCGCTTCGTCGGCGATCCGATCATGGAAATTCGCTTTGGCGCGCCATTGAACGGCGCGCTCGAATGGTTGCATCGTGAGCTGGACGTTGTGGCGCAGGGCGAAGATTGGCTGCGCTTCCGCACGCGAGCGCCGCGCGAAGATAACCCAAGGGTGCTGCAGCGCCTGATCAGCGAGGGCGTGCCTGTAGTGACGCTCAGCGAAGTGCCGCGCAGCCTAGAGATGGTCTATTTGCAGATCGTCAATGAAGATGAGAACTTGACGGAGAACGCACGCAATGGCAACCACGCTTGAGACGCCCAAATTGAGCGCGACGCTCTCAACCTTGACGCCACCAGCACACCTGAAGTGGTGGCGCACGCTGCAAAACGCGCTGATCGTCACGCACCGCGAGGTGCGCGATAGCTTGCGCGATTGGCGCATCACAGTGCCAATTTTCATCCTGACTCTGTGCTTTCCGCTCTTGGCGCAAGGCATGACCGAGCTATTCGCGAACTTTTTCATCGCCAATGGCGCTGAGCCGATGATCGATGTGTTCCTGCCGCTGCTGCCGATGATCGTCGGCTTCTTCCCGGTCTCGATCTCGCTCGTCATTGCCTTGGAGACCTTCGTCGGCGAGAAAGAGCGCCGCAGCCTTGAGCCGTTGCTCGCAACGCCGCTCACCAATCTGGAATTGTACATCGGCAAGACGCTCGCCGCGATGATCCCGCCGCTCATGGCGGCTTATGTCGGCATCGGCGTTTACTTGGGCGCGCTGATCTTCGGCGCGCAGCAGTGGCGCCCGCAAGCAGAGTTGGTCATCCAAGTGCTGCTGCTGACCACGGCTCAAGCGCTGGTCATGGTGACAGGCTCTGTGGTCATCAGCAGCCAGACGACCTCGACGCGCGCCTCAAACCTGCTCGCCAGCTTCATCATCATCCCAACCTCCCTGCTGGTGCTGGTGGAAGGCTTGATCATGGTCAACAACTTGCGGCACTTGCTGTGGTGGATTTTGGTGGCGCTGATCATCGCCGATATCTTGCTCTTCCGCATGGGCGCGCGGCTTTTCAACCGCGAAGAGCTGCTCGGTCGCACGATTGACTCGATCAACTTGAGATGGGCGTGGCGCATTCTCACTGCGCAGTTGCGCGGCGATAAGCGCGCCAAGGGCGTCCTGAGTTGGTACCGCTACAGCGTGTTGCCCGCGCTGCGCAATAGCCGCGACGGCATGTTGATCGTGGCGTTCGCCATGCTCGCCATGTTCATCGGCGGCATGATCGCCACGCACTTCGCGCCCGATTGGCGGCTGACGCCTGAGATGGCGACTCAGCGGGCCGAGGTAATGCAGAACTTCGATCAGTTTGCGGTGCTCGGCGAGTCAGGGCTCAGCGTGCGCTTCATCTTCGGGCAAAACTTGCGCGTGCTGATCGGCGCAGCGATGCTGGCGATCTTCACCTTCGGCGTGATGAGCATCTTCCTCGCCTCGTTCACCTTCGGCGTGCTCGGCTTCTTGGTCGCGCAGCCGATCATGAGCGTCATCGGCTATGGCGTCGTCTTGGCGGCGCTCTTGCCGCACGCTCTCTTCGAGATACCTGCGCTGATCATTGGCGCAGGCGCGGCGACGCGCCTCGGCGCGCTGGTCACTAGCCCGCCGAAGGCAGTGGGAGTCTGGGAAGCTTGGCTACGCGCCTTCGCCGATATGCTGAAGCTGCTGATAGCGATTGCGATCCCGCTCTTGGCGATCGGCGCTGTGGTGGAAGTTTATTTGACGCCGCGCCTCGTGCTGATGGTCATGGGCGGCTGAATGAAGAAGATGAGCGGAGGGAATTCTCCGCTCACCCCGATGCATCCTCAGCGGCCAGCGCGCGCCGCTAGTTGCGCCGCCTGATCAATGCGGCGCGACTCCCAGTGCGGCCCGCCGAAGAGCCCGTCAGTATCGAAGAAGCCGAAGTACCAAGGCTTGACCATGAAGATGTTGATGCGCAAGAAGAGCGGCGCGATTGGGAAGTTGCCCTCGTAGCCGAAGAACAGCTCTTCCAGCTCGCGGTAGAGCGCTTCGCGCACGGCAGGATCGGTCTCGCGAGCCGCTTGGTCAATCTTGGTATCGATCACGTCATCGCAGGGGCGCTTGAAGCTGTTCTCAGCTTTGCAGCTCAGCACGTCGTGCATCCAATTATGGGCGTCGGGGTAATCTGGCCCCCAGCCGAGCGTGAACATATTCGGGCGCTGCGCGGTCGGCACATCGGCGCGGATCGAGCGCAGTAGCACGGTGAACTCGTTCTCTTCGATGATGATCTTCTCGCGCGGGCAGCCCAAGTGCGTGTTGGCAGCGTTCTGCAAATACTCGCCCCAGTCGCTGGCGCCCTGATAGGTCAGCAGCGTGATCTCTGGGAAGCCTTCGCAGTTCGGATAGCCTGCGCGCTCCATCTCTTGGCGGGCGAACTCAGGATCGAAGCCAGGCGTATCAGGCTGACCGATGCCCACTTCGTTGATCGGCACAGCGCCGCGGATGCCGGGCGGCATGAAGTGTGCCATCGGAATGCCGCGCCCTTGCTGAATCTCTTCCACGAACGTCCGCCGGTCAATGATCGCGCTGAAGGCGCGGCGGACGTGGACGTTATCAAACGGCGGCTTATCGTACATGAAGCCGAAGTAGAAAACGGCGAGGTCGCTGTTCTGGCGCAGTTCCTTGCTCAGCTCAGGGTCTTCGCGGATGCGCTGCAGCTCAGCGGTTGGCACGCCCGCGCTATCGATCTGGTTCGCCAGATACAACGACCAGATCGTGCCGCCGTCGTTGACCACTAGGGTGCTGACGCGCTCGATATTGCCGCCGTAGTTATCGTTCACGTTAGGGTAAAACGGGTTCTTGATGAAGACCCGGTTGACCGCCCGATCCCACTCTTGGAGCATGAACGGACCATTGGTGATGATGTTGCCCGGCTCGATCCATTGCTGGCCGAACTCTTCAATTGCCTCGCGCGGCACGGCGCGGAAGACCCACATACCGCTCGCCGGCAGGAAGAAGCCCAGCGCGCCCTTTGTGGTTATCTGCAGTTGCGTATCGCTGAGCGCCACCACGCCGATCTCTTCAAAGTCGGCCTCAGTGATGCTCGCTGCATCTTTGTTGAGGACGACATCGCAGCCCTTGATCATGGCAGCCGCTACCCGACTGTAGTAGCCGCCTGTGCGCGGATCGCAGGCGCGGCGGATGCCGTAGACGAAGTCATGCGCTGTCACCTTGCGGATGACGGTTGTCTCGTCAGTGGCGGGATTGTAGCGCACCCACGGCACGTCATCGCGCAGGTTGAACGTCCAGACGTCGCCCGTCTCGTTGACTTCCCAGCTGGTCGCCATCTCCTCGCGGACAGCCGTCGTCTGCGGATCGAGATCGGTCAGACCGAGAAACAGGTTCTCGATAGGCACGATGGAAATCGCATCCTCGGCAAGCTGGGGATCGAGCGTTGCGATCAGCCCCGTGGTCGCGCCATAGATGGTGACAGGCTCTGGCTTCTCCACCATCGGGCTGACTAGCACCAAGACGCTCTCAGCAGCTGCGTTTGCAGCCCGCACAGCGCCCATCGGCGCGAAGGCGAGCGCCACCAACACTAGGATCGGCAGCGCCTTCATAAACTTTTTTGCCATACGGCAGTCCTCCATAAACACCACACATCGGACAAAGTAGACCTGCGCACAGCGCGCAAGATTGATGACAAGTATAGCGAATGGGTTTGGAGCTGTGCAAGTGGCGCGCCTAGAGCAGTGCGTAATTTGGCAAACTGCTGGAGCAGGATGCTGTGCCCCAACCCTCGCAACCCTCGCAACAGCCGCCTCACCTGCCCAGCAGCTCGCGCGCCGCGTTGACCACTGCCTCTGCTGTGAAGCCAAGCGCCTTGAAGATGACTTCTTGCGGCGCCGAGGCGCCGAAGCGCTCCAGCGCGATGATCTTACCGCGCGGGCCGACATAACGATGCCAGCCAAATGGCACGCCTGCCTCAACTGCCACGCGCGCCGTGACCGCCGCAGGCAAGACCAACTCCTTGTAGGCTGGCTCTTGCGCCTCGAACAGCTCGAAGGACGGCATGCTGACGGCGCGCGCGCGGATGCCCATCTCATTCAGAATCCTGTGCGCTTCCATGATCAGGCTGACCTCTGAGCCAGTGGCGATCAAGATCACTTCAGGCGTGCCGCCGAGCGCCTCAGCTTTGATGTACGCGCCGCGCGCCACGCCCTCCAACACGCCTTCAGGCGCGAAGACAGGCAGTTTTTGCCGCGTGAAGACCAAGGCGGTCGGCCTTTTGTTCAGCATAGCAACGCGCCATGCAGCGCTGGTCTCATTGGCATCGGCAGGACGGATCACGGTCAGGTGCGGAATGGCGCGCAAGGCTGCCAGATGCTCGACTGGCTGATGCGTCGGTCCATCTTCGCCGACTCCGATGCTATCGTGTGTGAAGATGAAGATCGGATCGATCTCCATCAGCGCGGCGAGCCGAATCGCAGGGCGCATGTAATCGCTAAAGGTCATGAAGGTGGCAGCGTACGGCTTACGAATGCCGCCGTGCAGCGCCAAGCCGTTGATGGCGGCGCCCATAGCATGCTCGCGGACGCCGAATTGCAGATTGCGCGCGGTGCGATTGGTGGCGCTGAACAAGCCGCTGCCGCTGATGAGCGTCTTGGTGCTGCTGCTCAGGTCTGCGTCGCCGCCGATCATCGTCGGCAGGTGCTTAGCGATGGCGTTGAGCGCCGCGCCATTCGCGTCGCGAGTCGCCATCGGCTTGGTCTCGGCGCTGTAGAAAGGCAGGTCAGCATCCCAACCTTCGGGCAGCGTCTCAGCGTGCGCTTGGTGCCAAAGCTGAGCGAGTTCGGGATACTCGGCTGCCCATGCCGCGAAGAGCGCGTTCCACTCCGCCTCGAAGCGCTCGCCATGCTCAACAGCGGCGCGGAAATGCTCAAGCACTTCGCCGGGAATGGTGAACGGCTCCTCAGCCGTCCAGCCGAGCGCTTGTTTGGTCAGGCGGACTTCTTCTTCGCCAAGCGGCTCGCCATGCGCCTTGTGCGTGCCTTGCTTGTTCGGACTGCCATAGCCGATGATGGTGCGCACGGCGATCAGGCTTGGGCGCGGATCGAGCACGGCGGACTCGATGGCTTGGGCAATGGCGGCTGTGTCGTTGCCGTCAGCCACTCTGAGCGTCTGCCAGCCGTACGCAGCGAAGCGCGCCAGCACGTCTTCTGTGAAGGCGACCGAGGTGCTATTGGAGAGCATGACTTGGTTGTCGTCGTATAGCACAATCAGCTTGCCCAGCTTCAGGTGACCTGCCAGCGAGGCTGCCTCAGAGGCGACGCCTTCCATCAGGTCGCCGTCGCTCGCCAGCACGTAGGTGTAGTGATCCACAATCGGATAGTTGGGGCGGTTGAAGATGGCGGCGAGGAACGCCTCAGCAATCGCCATGCCGACTGCAGTGGCGAAGCCCTGCCCAAGCGGACCGGTCGTGGCCTCGACGCCGGGCGTCAAGCCCACCTCAGGATGGCCGGGCGTCAAGCTGTTCCATTGGCGGAAATTTTTGATCTGTTCCAGCGAGAGGTCATAGCCTGTCAAGTGAAGCAGCGCGTAGAGCAGCATCGAGCCGTGACCTGCCGAGAGGATGAAGCGATCGCGGTTTGCCCACTTGGGATTGCGCGGATTGTGGCGCAGGTAGCGCGTCCAGAGCGTGTACGCCATTGGCGCCGCGCCGAGCGGCAAGCCAGGATGCCCTGAGTTCGCCTTCTGAATGGCGTCCACGGCGAGAAAACGAATGGTGTTGATGGCGAGCGTTTCCAATGAAGCGCTGACTGCTTCAGGCATGATCAGAGCGTCCTTTCCGATGGCCTTTATCGAATGGCGGATGCTCAGCAGCATCCGCCGCGCCTTGCTAATTGCTCGCTCCGCTCGGAACAGGCGTGCTTGGCAAGGCAATAGTTGGTTGACCAGCAGGCGTGACCGGCGTGGCAGTTTGCACTGAGGCAGCGCAGCGGAAGCCGATGAACAGTTGCGGATTGAGCGGGTCCTGATCGCCGCGATGGACAGTGCGCGCGAAGAGCGGCAAGGCGTCCCAGTGTCCGCCGCGATGGACTTTCAGCGTGCCTGAGGGCGGGCCTTGCGGGTCGATCACGACCTGCTTGGCAGCTTGCTCGCCGTAGTACGTCGGGCTGTACCAATCTTGCACCCATTCCGCGACGTTGCCCGCTAGGTTGTAAATTCCATCGGCGCTGACGCCGTTCGGGAAAGCGTTCACGGGCTCAGGGCCGCCGAAGTTTTGCGGACGCGAGGTGCGCGCGCGCGAGGCATCCCATACGTTACCCCAAGGATAGAGTCTGCCGTCGGGACGACGCGCCGCGTACTCCCATTCTGCCTCAGTCGGCAGGCGCCGCCCGATGAACTTGCAGTAAGCGTCTGCGCCGTACCATGTCACGTACGCGACCGGACGATTCAGGTAGAGCTCAGTGGTGACGCTGTAGCGCGTGCCGTCGAAGCTGATGTAGCTTCCGGGGCGCTCGCTGGGGCCAGAACCTCGCACGGCGACGCACGGCTGACCGCCGCAACCGTTCAGGTGACTGCGCGGGCCGAGCGCGTTCAGAAAGTCTACGTACTGCTGATAAGTGACTTCGAAGCGCTCAAGGGCGAAGCTGTTCACAGTCACAGTGTGCGGCGGAATCGAGTCAGTGGTGAAGCTGATATCGCAGCCTGTGCCGCCGTCGCGGTCACGACAGTCGTCAATGGCGCGCGTTGCCTCGGCGATGTCCGTGCCCATGATGAACGTGCCGCCGGGAATGTTCACCAGCTCAGTCGGTCGCACAGTGACAGGGCTAGTGGGTACAATGGCAGGCAAGGTGACGCCTACAACAGGCGCCACGACGCCAGCGGTTGGCGTGCTGATCAGAGCGCCTGCTAGTGTATTGGCCGAGGCAGGCGCGAGGCCGCCGAGCGGCGTCGGCATGATCACGAGCGGCGTGATGGTCGGCGCAGTCGTTTGTTGCTGCGCCACGGGCGTGGGTTGAACGGCAGTGGGCGCATCGGTCGCCGTCACGACAACCACGCGCGTCACCTCGCGCTCGATCTCAACAACGGTCGGCGTTTGGTTGGACGCAAACGCAACCTGACCGGGAATGTTGAGGACGAGCAGGTTAGAAGCGTACGCCGCCAAACAGAAGACGCTGGCGCAGCCTAGGCCCAGCACAATGCCGATCAGCAGCCATTGCCAGCTGCTATCGCGCGTGCGCCCGCGCAACGTGGTCGAATCACGTCTCATGGTTCACAGAACTTCCTCACTCGGGCTGTGTGAAGTCAGCCGGTTTTTGCTAACAGGCGCAAAGCTTACCAGAAACGAGCCGTTCCCGCCAAAGGAAGCGCCTCAGGCTTGCGGCGGATCGAGTTCGACCTCAATCGCCTTGCCGAATTGGGCAAAATCTACCGCTGGCAGGCCCTCGGGCAGCGTTGCGCCGAGCGCGCCGAGCGTCGCGCGCGCCTGCGCCATGCCGCGCGCGTAAGTGTAAGGCTCGCCCATGCACCATGCCATTTGCACGGCTGCCTGCGCAGCCTGCACAGCCGCTTGATAGCGCTCCATGGCGATCTCGGCGCTCGCCAGCACATTCAGCGCGTCTGCCTGCGCTAGGCGGAAGCCGCCGCGCTCAGCCGCTTCCCAAACATCTTCTAGGGTTGTGCGCGCCTGTTCAGCCGCGCCTGCGCGCAAACGCACTGCTGCCAAGCCAATCACAGCGCCTAACTCATGTTCGGTCAGGCTAGCGGCGCGCGCGCGCGCCAAAGTCTCGACAAAAGCCGCCTCGGCGCCGCTCAAATCGCCTGCCAAGAGCATCGCTTCGCCTTGAAAGCGCCGCGCGCGCACCAAATCCGCTTCATAGTGCAGCGTCTGCGCGTAACGCCAAGCCTGATCGGCATGTTGGCGCGCTTGCTGCGCGTCGCCGCGCCACACAGCCAGTTGCGCCAGAAAAGCGTACAGCACGCTCAATCCTTGCGGATGATTCAGGCTCTCCTGCAGCCGAATGGCGCGCTGCAAGGCAATTTCGGCGTCAGCGTACGCGCCGTATGTCATGCGCGTGAGCGCCACCACGCCAAGCGCTGTCACTTCGTCGCTCAGGTTGTTCACTGCGCGCGCGATCAGCAAAGCGCGATTGGCAGCCATTGCTGCAGGATACAAATCGCCGACTTGGCGCAGCGCCTCAGCGAAATTCATCAGACCGATTGCCACGTTGCGCGGCACGCCTTCGTATTCGGCCATGCTCACGGCGCGCAGGAAGAGCGGCGCAGCGCGAGTCGGCTGCCCTGACATCTGATAAGCGAGCGCCAGATCGTTGATAGCGCGCGCCTGCGCAATTTTCGTCGAGAGGCGCGGCGGGCGCTCCGTACCATCTGGGAAGAGCTGCTCGAGCAGCTCAGCGCGCTGCAAATTGGCGCTCAGGCGGCGCAACATCGGCACGTTCAAGCGCGCGTGGTAGAGCGCGTAGGCCTCATCGTATTTGCCCAAGCCGATCAGCGTGTTGTATAGCTCAATCGAGGGCGTCAAATCGTCCAAACTGCGCACATCTTCAAGGCGCACAGCGGGCATCGCGCTGAAGTGCGCGTTCAGAGCGGCGTACAAGCCTCGCTGCGCCTGCGCATCAAGCGCATTCCAGACCACGCCGCGCACAATCTGATGCAGATCGTAGCGGTTGGCGCGCCTATCCCAGCCGAGCAGGCCGCGCGCTTCGAGGTCAGTGAGCGCGGCATCCAGCTCCGCTTCGGATGCGAAGCCGCCGAACGTCTCAGGCTGCCGCTTGCCCAGCAAGTTGCTCAAAACGCGGCCCAAGCCGCCCGCTTTGCCCGCTCGCTCAGGCGTCTCAGCCGATTTGACGAGCAACGGCACGAGCGACTGGTAGAAAGTCGGCATGCGGAAGGCGGCGATGGTCTCCAGAGTGCGGCGCGCGCCTGCGCTCAGGTTGCGCAAGGCGTAGCTCATCACGTGCGCGCGCACAGCGTCCGCGCTCTGGCGCAACGGCGCGAAGCCGCTATTGGCGCGCTGCCAGGCGGCGAAGTCGCCCTGCGCTGAAGCGACCACTTCGCCCGCCAAGGCGCGGATCAGCAGCGGATGGTTCTGCAGGGCGTTGAAGATCGGCAATAGCTCAGCGTCCTCGCCGCTGCAGCCATGGGCGCGCCACAGCGCGAGCGCCTCGGCATCTTCCAAGCCGCTCAAGAACATGGCGAAGCTGCCCAGAATCGGATAGCCGCTGCTGTGCTGCAGGTCGGCAGGATACAAGCGCGTGCTGATCAAGA
>JAGHYP010000086.1 GCA_017743585.1 Chloroflexota bacterium | reverse complement strand
CGCCGCCGACCTTGCCCGATGAACGCCCGCGCAGCGCGCCGCCGCCAACGCTGCCTGACGAGCGCCCGCGCAGCACGTCGCCGAGTAGCACAAGTAGCACAAGTAGCACGAGCGACCGAGTCACGCACACGCCGCGGCGCTTCTCGCTTGCCGACCGCTTGCGGGAAGAGACTGAGCGGCGCGCCTCGCCTGCCGCCGCTGCGCAAGCGCCGAGCAAACCGTTCGGCGCCGCCCTGACCCACACGCCGCCGCCACAGCAGGCGCAAACGCCCGCTGCCGCGCCACCTGACCGTGAAGCGTTCTGGCAAGCGCCACCAAGCGCGCCTCTGCCCGCGCCACCTCCCGCGCCACCTAGCGCCGCAGACGCGCACTACAGCGGCGATACCGTGCCTATCAGCGCTGGCTTCACGCTGCCGTCAAGCGGCACGCTGCAGATGGCGCGCGCGCCGATGCTGCCGAGCGGCTACGAGATGCGCCCTGTCTCGCTGCCTTCAGGCATCGCGCAATACTTCTTGCCTATCGTGATCAACTTGCAGCAGGCGATCAAGCAATGGGAAGCGCGCAACGGCGTGGTGCAAAGCATTTTCGGCGGCGCGCAATTGCTGTATCGTCCTGTGCTTCTCGCGCAGGTTGCCGTGCGCTACCTCGACCGCAAGAGCGGCGCTGAGGCAGAGCAGCGTTGGGCATTCCACGTGCCGGAAGTGCAAATATCGGGCTTCGTGCGCTGGAGCCAATATCAAGCGCCGCCTGTTGATCTTGACGACCTCGCCAGCGAGCCGTACGGCGAGGCTGCTTACGGCGCGCCATCAGCGGGTATGACTGATATCAAGCGAATGCGGGCCTTGCGCACAGAAGTGATGGACTTCGTCGCGCGCAGCGCCTCGCTCGTGCTATTTCATAACAGCGTCCTGGACTTGTACAGCAAGCCAGACGAGAGTCGCAGTGAGTTCATCAGCCGCGCCAGCCAGATCGCGCGCGAGCGCCGCGACGCGGAGATTGACGCCGCTACTGCGCGCGCCGAGAAAATCTTCGCCGAGCTTGAGCAGCGCTTGCAACGGGCCATGCGCCAGCTGGAAAGCGAGCGAAGCGCCCTCGACGAGCTGCGCCGCGAAGACCTGTACACCACAGGCGAGGCGATCATGAGCTTGCTGCGCGGGCGCACCTCTTACACCCTCTCGCGAGTCAGCCGAGCGCGGCGCTTCAAAAAGCAATCGCAAGATCGCCTGACCGATGCCAGGCTGCTCATTCAGCAGATCGAGGATCAAATCGAGGCGGAGCAAGAGCGCCTGCAGAACACGCTCAACGAGATCAACGAGCGATGGCGCAAGATCGCGCAGACCGCTGAAGAGTACCGCATCAAACCGTTCAAGAAAGACATAGCGCTCGAGGCGTTCGGCATCGGCTGGGTGCCGCTGTGGTTCGTGATCTTGAACAATCAGCCGCTGACTTTGCCCGGCTTTGATGGCACCCTAGCTGGCACGCCGCGCCTTGAGGACGTGCCGTGACGAAGCGCTTCATCCGTTCGCCCTTAACGGCGAGCGCGGTGAGCGGCGTGCTTGCTTATCAAGCGTTGCGCGGGCGCAAAAGGCGCGCTTTCCCCGCGCCTGAGTCGCTCGTCCTTCAGCCGTCGCTGCGCGAAGGGCGCGCTGTGCCGATGGATCGCGTGCCGGACTTCCGCGATCTCGGCGGCTATCCGATAGTGAACGGACGCCACGTGTGGCGCGGCTTGCTCTATCGCTCAAGCGCGCTCATTGAGCTAAGCGAACAGAGCGCCGCCGCGCTACGCAAGCTGGGCATCAAGCTGATCTGCGATCTGCGCACTGACCTTGAGGCGCGAGAGGCGCCGGACATGCCGCCGGAAGGCGTCACGCTACGGCGACTGCCTATCGCTCGGCGAGAACTCGTGCGCGAAAAAGCGCCAATCTTCGGCGCGGCGAACTGAACGGGCTAATCGGGCAAGATGCGCGTGCCGAGGAAATAATCCACCCAGATGAGGCACAGCAGCACCATCGGTAGCGACGCTAACGGCAGGAAGGGCACTTCCACAAAGCTGATCAGCAGGGTCGCGTCGAGCGGAATGTTCACGAGAGCTAGCACAATCATTGTCAAAACAACACCTGTGCCTGCCGAGATTGCCCATGCTAGCAAGCGGCGCGCATTCAAGGAAGCATCGGCCTTCTCGGCGGGCTGCGGCGCAGCAGCTGAACTCACTTCAGGCTTGTCGCTCATGGTCTTGTATCCCCAATCTTCGCTACATCCCGAATTCTAGCGCTTGCGGCGCGGCGCGTCAACTGGGCGCGGCGCAAAATGCTAACGCACTTCTTAGAGAAACTTGCTAGAATAAGACGCTGGGCGATCCCCAAAAGTCAATCTGTGCTTTCAGGAGGACGTGCGGAGATGCCACTCTACGAGTATCGCTGCAGGAATTGCGGAGCGCGCTTCGAGGTCAATCAGGCGTTCACAGACGAGCCGATCAGCACGTGCCATATTTGTGGCGGGACGGTCAAGCGTGTTGTTGGGCGCGGCACGGGCGTGATCTTCAAGGGCCCAGGCTTCTACGTGACTGACACGCGCTCGGCCAACGGCGCGAACGGCAAGTCGGCGAGCGACAACGGCAGCGCAGAGAGCAAGAGCGCAGCGGTAACCGAGAAAGCCGCCGCTAGCGGCGATTGACGCACGCCGCGTCTGAAAGACAATACGGCATCATGCCGCCGAGCAGCGTCTGCTCGGCTTTTTGTTGCCTCTCAAGCGCGCGATCTGAGGCTTGACGACGATCGGCATCGTGGTGCAATCAGTGGCACAAACTCCCGCTGAAGCGTATCGGCGGTCGCGCGTGGCGATTCTCAATCAATCTGCAGCCGATTGTCAGCCGCGTCCGAGCGCTCTGTGGACGCCGCCGCACGCGCAGCTAGATGAGAAGACCTTGAGAAATCGGCGACAGTGAGCCATGATAGGCATACGAGCCGCGCACAAAGGCGCCAGATGCACGAGCTGCCGGTCACGCAACACATCTTAGAGATCGTCTTGCGCCATGCTGAGCAGGCGAATGCTTCGCGCGTGACCGATATCTACCTTGTGATCGGGCAGCTCTCGTCGTTCATTGACGAGTCGATACAGTTTTACTGGGACGCGTTGAGCCGTGGCACGCAGGCGGAGGGCGCGCGATTGCACTTTGAGCGCGTCGCGGCTGAAGTTCTCTGCCAAGTCTGTGGCGTGCGCTCGCCTTTGGCAGAGATCGGGCAGGGTTGCCCGCGCTGCGGCAGTCTGCGCGTCAAAGTGGTGGCAGGCGAGGAATTTTACGTGCGCGCCATTCGCGTGCAAACCGCGGATGAAGTCGAGAGAGGCGTATGAGCGATGGGCGTCAAAGTGATCTCGGTTCTAGAGAACATTCTGCAGGCGAATGAGCAGGTAGCGGCGGAGAATCGCGCGCGCTTAGACGCGGCAGGCGTCTACGCCATCAACATGATGTCTTCGCCGGGCGCGGGCAAGACGGCGCTGATCGAGCAGACATTGCGCGCGTTGAGTCCGCAGGTGCGCATCGGCATGATCAATGGCGACACAACGGCTGCCAGCATGGATGCCGAGCGCGGTGCGCAAGCAGGCGCGCAAGCGGTGCATATCAACACGGGCGGCAACTGCCATCTTGAGGCGCACATGGTGCGCCAAGCTCTGGCGGCGCTCGATCTGAGCGCCCTCGATCTGATCATCGTGGAGAACGTGGGCAACTTGGTATGTCCTGCCGGCTGGGATTTAGGCGTCCATGCGCGCGTGGTGGTGGCGAGCGTGACCGAAGGCGCGGATAAGCCGTACAAGTATCCGAGCATGTATCGCGGCGCAGACGTGCTGGTGCTGAACAAGATTGACCTGCTGCCTTACTTGGACTTCGATACGGAGTATTTCTTGCGTGGCGTGCGGTTGCTGAATCCTGAGGTACAAGTCTTTCAGGTCTCGTGCCGCACGGGCGAGGGCATTCAGGCTTGGTCGGCTTGGCTGCGCGAGCGCGCCATGCGCAACCGCCCTGTGAGAATCCGCTGAACGCGCCATGCGCCGCTTCGTGATCTTGATGCTGATCGGCATGTTGATCGGCATCAGCTTTGGCTTGACGCTCGGCTGGCTGGTGCTGCCCGCGCCCGATCGCGCCAGTTCACTCAGCCAATTGGCGCGCCGTCACAAGGAAGAATTCGCGCTGATGGTCGCTGCGGCTTATCAGGTGGATAACGACTTGGGCGCTGCGATTGAGCGCTTGCGGCTGCTCGGCGTGGCTGATCCGTTCACCTACGTACGCGATCTGACCGAGCGTTTCATCGTGCAGGCGGGCCTCACGCGCGAGCGCGAGGCGCGCGCGTTGGTGCAGCTCTCTTGCGCGATGGGCTTCTGCACTGAGCCGATGCATCCGTTTCTATTGCCCGCTGCGCCGTCAGGATCGTGATCATGCGCCCGAATGTGCTGGCGTGGGCAATGCCGCTCTTGATCGGCATGATAATCGGCACGTCCCTCGGCTTGTTCTACGCCTTGTACGTCGATCCGCGCGTGATAGTTGACGTGAACTTCTCGCAGCTGAGCGAGGGCGACAAGCGCAACGTGCTGGTCCTGCTCAGCCTTGCTTATGCGCAGGATCGGCGTGTTGAGGTCGCCGCGCAGCGCTTGCTCAACCTCGATAAGGATTGGCAAGCTGTAGCAGATGCCGCCTGCGAGCTGGCGCAGACGGGCTACGCCAGCACCAACACAGGCTTGCACGCCATTCGCAGCATGGTAGAGCTGGCAGGCTCGCAAGGCTATAGCAGCTGCGCTTCTGCGCTGATCCCCATCTTCACTGCCACGCCGCGCCCAAGCCCGACTCCGCGCCCGACCGCCACGCCAACGCGCCCTGTCGTGCCGACCAAGACGCCGACCGAGCCGCCGCCTAACACGCTGCTGCCGCTCGCGCTGCAAGTCACGCCGACGCCGCGCGGCGCGTTCATCGTGGCGAGCATCGTGCCATTTTGCGATCCGCGCCTGCCTGCCGTGATCGAATTTTCCGTGCGCGACGCTAACGGCAATGGCATCCCTGCCGTGCCGATTGAGGTGCGCTTCGGCGGCGCCCGTCAGCGGCTATTCACAGGCTTGAAGCCTGAGCGCGATAGCGGCTACGCTGATTTTCAAATGACGCCCGATGAAATCTACCGCGCCGAGCTGCCCGCGCTCAGCGAACCGACACGACCGCTTGAGGCAAGCGCTTGCACAGCGCAAGATGGCACGCGCACGCGCATCAGCTACCGCGTCATCTTCCAACGCCTTCGCTAACCATAAGGGAAACATGCGAACAAGCACCTACGAGCAAACGCGACAAGCGTGGCGCGCTATCTGGCGAGAGACGACCTTCGCGCGCGAATTGGCGACGCTCGACTATCCGCGCGCGCGCGAGTTGCTGAACTTGTACCTGCCCTACCTCGACCGCAACGCGCCTGTGTTGGAGGCAGGCTGCGGCCCCGGTCACGTGGTCTACTACTTGCGGCAGCGCGGTTACGCCGCGCTTGGCCTAGACTACGCGCCTGAGGCGCTGTTGCCGACGCGCGCGCAGTTCCCTGATCTGCCGTTGCATCTCGGCGACGTGCATCATCTGCCATACCCTGCCAACAGCTTCGGCGCGTATCTCTCCTTCGGCGTGATGGAGCATTTTGAGCAGGGGCCAGCGGGTGCGCTGCGCGAGGCATTCCGCGTTTTGAAGCCGAGAGGCATCTTGGTGCTGAGCACGCCAACGCCTAACGTTGTAGACGCGCTGCGCAGGTTAGCGAATCGGCTGATCCCAGCGCGGCGCGCGCGTCCGCCGCGCGCCAAGTACTACGAAACAGCCTACACAGGCGCTCAGCTGGCGGCATTCTGCCGCGCGGCCGGCTTCCGCGTGCTGCGCGTTGTGCCGTATTCGCACAGCTTCACTTTTTACGGCTTGCATCGCGTCTTTCGCGGCAAGGGCTACTATCAGACCTCAGGCTTGGCAGAGCTGATGGGCAAGCTCGGGCGCCTGCTCGCGCCGCGATGGACGGCGTTCGCCGTGCTGGTGATCGCCGAAAAGCCTGAGCGCTAACGGATGGTGCGCTTCCACTGATCCTTGAACTGGACGTTTGTCAGATCGGGCGCTTCTAGGAAGTCCAGCAGCAAACGATTGAACTTCGCCGTGATTTCCAGCATTGGGAAGTGGCCGACGGTTGGCTCGATCAAGGGCAGGAAGTAGCCGCTCTGCTTGCCACGATTGATTCGCTGGACGAGCGTCTCGCTGGGCGGCGGCAAGAGGGTATCATTTCCGCCGTGCAGCAGCAGCGTAGGGATCATCAGGCGCTTCAGCTCAAGGGCGAGGTTCTGGGCGCTGAGCGACTGCGCAGTGCGCACAAGCGCTTGCTCATCCGCCTTGGCAACCTCAGCGCGCAGCATCTCAAACTCGGGCAGGTCGCGAGCGACATGCCGCGCCAATAGCGCAGCAGGCTTATTTGTGGTCAACGTGGCAAGAATCGGGGCAAACCCTTGCGAGGGCGGCTCAGCAGGCGGCGGGGTCGGCGTGGTGGCGATGGAGAGAGGCGAGGCAGGCGGCACGGAACGGCTCTCAGGCGGAGGCATTGGCGCCTGCTGTGCAGCGCGAAACGGATTGGAAGGCAAGGTCTCGCTTGTCGAGCTGTAAGCGATGCTTGCTGGGGGCAGCGCGCCCGGCCTCAGCTCAGCAGGTCGAGGCGGCAACGTAGCGGGTCGCGACGGCAAGTCATCGTTCAAGCCGCCCATATCCACCAGCGGCGGACTGATCAAGAAAAGACGGTGCGTGAACTCAGGATACTGCCTTGCGAAGCTCAGACAGACCGCCGCGCCGAGCGAATGCCCGACCAAGACGGCTTTGCGGATGCCCATGCCCTCAAAGAACTTGAAGAGCATGTGGACTTGGTCTTTGACAGTGTATTTGCTGATATCCTTGCCCGAATCGCCGAAGCCCCACAGATCGAGCGCGTAAGCGCGGTATTTGCCGCTGAGGTGCTGCATAGTCGGCACCCAGTAGCGCCACGAGCCAAGCCAGCCATGCACCAGAATGACCGGTCGCCCGCGTCCCAGCGCTTCGTAATGGACTAGGTCGTTTTCAATGATTATCGCGCTCATGGCAACTTCTAACGTTTCGAGGCGAGCGACGCTGCACTGCTTGCACAAATAAATATAGCGCGCCTTCTCGTCAAAAGAAACCCGTCAATCTGCCTTTTGACGGTTGTCTTTGACGGGTCGGCGCTGTGCAGCTCGTTCGAGTCGGCGCGGCGCAGCTTGTCGTAGCGCATCAGTCGCCATCAGCAGCGCGCTTCCTCACGCGATATATGCTGCCATCCTCAAATGAAGCGATCAAGGTGAAGTCCGCAGTCGCCATCAGCTCCTCAAGTGTGTACTGAAAATCGTGTGCACTCGAAAACCAAACTACATATGCTTCTCGACTGACTAGCCAAGTATCATTTAATTCGTCTGCAGCTTATGAGGAGTTGTAGTACGTCCTGATAGGGACTCTAAGCGAGTCAAGGCCCAAGAAGTAGCGCAGTAGAAGCTGCCTGTTGGTGTGGATGGGTATGTCTTCAGGTAGCGGCTTATCTTTTAGATGCGATACAAGCGCGCTTCTGCGCCATTCTTTGCTGCTAAAGCCTATGCCCGCTATGCGGACAAGCTCAGTTTCTCTGACCACACTAAGCGCATTCAAAGCAATCCACAAGGCAGCTACGCCTAGAAAGATAAGCGCCGAGCGCTTGCGTCTTTGCGTAGACGCTTTGAATAGCACAAACCCGCAGCAGAGTATGAAAATCAGTAGCGGCACTGCACTTGGCGAGAGCAGTCTTGTGTCTAAAGGATCAAAGGCAGTCGCCACTGAGGAGACAACCATAAACGCTATGTACAGCGCACTGAATAACAGCACCAACAACAGCCCTTCAGGCTGCGCAGCCAGCTTTCGGCGAAACGCGCGCCAGTAAGTGCGGGCAAGTGCGGCTATCGCAGTGAGCAAAAGAATCAAAATCGCAGCGAGCAAGACATTTTGGTATCCATACAGCGTGAGAAGCCAGCCAGCTAGCGTGCCAACTGTCTGTGCGAGACTGAGTTCAAGCGTGGCGAGCGCAGGCGGACGGAAACCGAAGAGCGTGCCTGTAAGAGCAAAATTCCGCGCCACCCATAATCCAAGCGGCAACAAGGCAAGCGCCACATAGAGCGCAACGCTCAGGGCGGTTCTTGGCAGTGCATCGCGCCGACGCCAATGAAAGATCGCCAAAAACAGCACGACAATGCCGACGACTGCCGTGCCTGTGTAGCGCGTCAGGCAGAGCAGCGCCGTGATCAATGCCGCGATGATCAAGCGTCTCAGACTCGGCCGCTGCGTGTAGAAGCTGATCGCGACAAGCAGACATAGGCTCAAGAAAATGAAGAGCAGTTCGCTCAATGCCCAGAGTGCCACATTGAAGACAGGGAAGTAAACTGCCGTGGCTATAGCACCTGTCGCAGCGAGCTTGGCACTGCCGCTGTACAGCTTGATCAAAATAGCCGATAGCCCAACTATTAGCGCAGATAAAATGACATTGATGAGACGAGCTGCACTAACATACTCTACTGACAGAGCCTGCTTGACGGCAGCAATTAGGAAAGGATAGAACGGCGGCCAATCTGCGAAAACGGGATCGTTTTGCTGTGCGATGTTTTATGCCATGATTATGTAGGTTATGCTGTCTTCTGACACACCGATGTCGAATGGCGCCGTAGCATACGCGACCAGCGTAGGCGCGATCAGGCAAGCGGCTATGACCAGCGCGTGTGAGATTTTTCCAGTCATTCCAAGCTCTTCCTGTGAAAATGCCCACAGTTCGTTCGTAACTGTCTCGCAACTACCATCGAATAGCCGCGCAACCTTGCAAGCCTAGCATTGGCAAGTAAGATTCTGTGTGCTTTCGCGTCCTATTCTAGCTATTCTAGCGGACGTAGACAGATAGAGCGAGGAGTTGGGCTATGAAACGCAACGTTGGCACTCTGGATCGGATTGTGCGCTTGGTTCTAGGCATTGCGGCGATTGGCGTAGGCGTTGCGGCGCAAGGCGTCGGGCTGATCGTTGGCGCAGTGATCGGCGCGGCGCTGATCGGCACGGCGCTGACCGGTCGTTGCCTTGCCTATGTGCCACTAGGCATCAATACCTGCAGCCCCAAAGAGCGCGGATAGGCCTGAGCATCGCCTTGCCTTGTCAACCCCGCCGCTGCTGCGCTAGAGTCTGCCCAGAGCCTATCAGCGGGATGCAAAGCGCAATCTGATGACTCGGAAAAAAGTGGCGCGGCCTGTTGGCGTGGTCAAGGCTGTGCAGCCAAATAGCGCTGCCGCTGCCCTGGGCGTCCAGCCGAACGACGAGCTGCTGGCAGTCAACGGGCAGCCGTGCCAAGATGTGATTGACGTGCAGTATTACAGCGCCGAAGAATGGCTTGAGTTGCGCATTCGGCGCAACGGACGCGAGATGGTGCTCTCAGGCGAGCGGCGTTACGATCAGCCGCTCGGCATCGAGTTCACCCATCCAACCTTCGATATTGACATCCGCCGCTGCAACAATTTGTGTGAGTTCTGCTTCGTGTTGCAGATGGCGCCGCGCATGCGCCGCACGCTTTACATCAAAGACGATGACTACCGCTACTCGTTCCTGTTCGGACACTTTGTCACGCTCACCAACCTGAGCAAGCGCGATTGGCGGCGCATCATTGAGCAGCATCTCAGTCCGCTGTACGTCTCA
>JAGHYP010000085.1 GCA_017743585.1 Chloroflexota bacterium | reverse complement strand
AGTTCATCGCCTATGCGTCATCGCAAGGGCGCGGCTCGCGCATTTTCGTGATGCGCGCCGATGGCAGCGACAAGCGGCAGCTCACTTTTGGCGATGGCGGCGCAGAGAATCGCGATCCATGTTGGTCGCCTGATGGGCGCTACCTCTTTTTCAGCTCAACGCGCAACGGCGGCGTGCTGAATCTGTTCAGCATGACGCCTGACGGCGGCAACGTCACGCAGATCACAAACTTCCCCGAGAACACTTATGCACCCAAAGTGAGGCCCTGAGCGCGCAAAGGAGAGTCTGAACACATGACAACATCTCCCACAGAATCGTCCGATCCGAGGGTCGAACGACTGTTGCGCGAAGGCATAGCTGCTGCGCGCGCGGGCGATAAGCAGACTGCGCGCGCCAAATTGCGCGAGGTGGTGGCGCTCGATCAAAACAACGAGCGTGGCTGGTTCTGGCTGGCTTCGGTCGCAGAGACGCTCGAAGAGCGCCGTACCTGCTTGGGCAACGTCATCGTCATCAATCCTAATAACGAGAAGGCAAAGCAGATGCTGGAGCGGATTAGCTTCAGCGCTGTCAGCCCGCCATACAGTCAGTCGGATGCCGCGCAACACAAAGAAAGAGACGCCCTCATCCGCACAGCTGTCATCGTCGGCCTTGGTGTCGTGGGGGCGCTGGCGCTGCTGATCTTCTTGCTTGGCAGCGACAGCGAGCCTCCACTGCCTACAGTGGCAGCCATTGCCACTGCGACGCCTGACGACAGCTTGCGAACAGCCACTGCACTCGCCGCCGCCGCGTTTATCACGCAGACGGCAAACGCGGAAGGCACGCGCCTTGCCCGTCAATTGCCTCCCACGTGGACGCCCTTGCCGTCGCCCACGCTGCGCGGGGGGCCTTCGCCTACGCCGCTGCCCAGCCCGCCCTTCGCGCTCGCAGGGCGTTTGATTGTGCAGTATGGCACGCCGCTCACGCGCGACGGCTACCTACCGCTTTTCTTGTACGACCTCGCCACTGGTCAGATGACGCCGCTTACAGGGCGCGAGCGCGGCGATTACGGGCGTTTCATCCCTGACGGGCGGCGCTTCGCCTATGCGCGCTTGGTCAGCGGCGCCCGACCGCAGCTCCTGTTGCGCATCGCTAACCTGAACGGCTCGCAGCCGCAAGAGCTGAGCAGCTTTTGGCGCAATCAGCCGCCTCTGGCAGATCAGGCAATGCTCTCGGTTGCGCGCAACGGCGAGGGATTGGTCTTCGTCGCGCGCAACGTCACGGCTGAGAACGATCCGACCTCTGATGTCTACCATCTGCCGCTCTCGTTCGTCCGCAGGGCAGCTGAGCCGACGCCTGTGATCGCGCCCGGCGTGAGCCCTACGCCTGAGCCGACCGCTGCGCCACTACAAGTGCGGCGCGTGACGGCGCGCGAGAGCGGCGTGAACACTTGGGCAGCCCTCTCGCCTGATGGCAGCCAAATTGCCTTTGTCTCAGATCGCACAGATATCGGCGGCGATGGACACGACATCTACGTCGTGCCTGTTAACGAGACCTTTGCGCCTGAGCGCGCGCTCACCAGCGACGGCGACGCGATGATTGAGTCAGGATTGCAATGGTCGCCCGATGGCTGGCAACTGCTGTTCTCAGCGGGCGCGCCGAATAGCGCACGCGCCGATTTGTTCCTCATCAATGCTGATGGCAGCGGTCGCCGCACGTTAGTCGAAGATTTCGGCGAGTGTATCCGCCCTGTGTGGTCGCCTGATGGTCAGTATGTTGTGTTCTCTTCCAAACGTAGCGGCAAGTGGGAATTGTACGTGGTCGTCGTTGAGTCGGGCGAAATTTATCAGCTCAGCCAGACAACAGAAGATGTGATCATCGCCACGGATTGGAGCGAGTAGCGCATTGCTCGCAGGGATTGATGCATGAGTTTGCTCTATGAGTACAGCGGCAACCTGCACATGCACACGCCTTATTCCGATGGCGAGGCATATCACGCTGAGATCGCGCAAGCGGCGCTGGCGGCAGGTCTGGACTTCATCATCGTCACTGATCACAACGTGCTGGTGCAAGGCGTAGAAGGCTATTACACCAATCACGAAAATCACGTGCTGCTGCTGACGGGGGAAGAAATTCATGACCGAACGCGCCTGCCGCAAGCGAGCCACCTCTTGGTCTATGGCGCTGAGCGCGAGCTGGCGACCTGCGCAGGCGATCCGCAAGGGCTGATCAACGCGGTCAACGCGGCGGGCGGACTAAGCTTTTTGGCGCATCCGCACGATACGCCGCTTGATCAGCTGGGCGAGCCCGGCATACCTTGGGAGGATTGGCACGTCCTCGGCTTCACAGGCTTGGAAATTTGGAACTACATGTCCAGCGTGAAGCAGGTCATCAACGAGGGCGGCTTCTGGCAACGCATTCGCGCCGTCTTTCGCCCTGAAGAGGTCGTCAGCGCGCCGAACCCGCTCACGCTCGCTAAGTGGGACGCTCTGCTCAGCGCAGGGCAGCGCGTTGTCGGCATTGGCAACTCGGATGCGCACGGTACTGTTTTTCAGCTAGGCTTGCTGAAGCATGTAATCTTTCCCTACGACTTTCTGTTCAGCTGCGTGAATACGCATATCCTCAGCGCGCAGCCGTTCAACGGCGATTGGCAGCACGATAAAGCGATTGTCTACAAGGCGCTGCGGCAAGGTCACGCTTACATCGGCTACGATCTGCTCGGCAGCACGCGCCAATTTCGTTTCTCTGCGCACGGACAGTATGGCACAGCCATCATGGGCGATAGCTTGAAGCTGGGCAGCGGCGTCACGTTGCAGGCGTTGGCGGGCGCGCGCAGCCACATCAAGCTGATTCGGCATGGCGAGGTCGTGGCAGAAGCGCACAACCGCGAGAATCTGACCTACACAGCGCAGCAAGGCGGCGCCTATCGCGTGGAAGTCTGGCGGACCTTCAAGGGCAAGCCGCGCGCTTGGATTTTGAGCAATCCGATCTACCTTGAAGATGCAACTTATCGCTTGAATCACGTTTAGCGCGCAACTACTGACACTGGCAGCCATTCTGCCGAATAGCGCTCCCAATTTATTCGCTGCTGCTACTTCCTCAGCACAAACAGCGTTGTCTGGCATTGGCGCACACAACTTTGCACGTCAATCTGATCGCGCTATAATTCGGCGCAGTCGGTGGGAAGGCTTTCAGGAAACAGCAGCGCATGTTCGAGATCTTCATCAGCTATGCGTGGCGCGACGGCGCAGACTTCGCCGAGCGCTTGGAGTCGGCGTTGCCGGGCAGCTGGCGCGATAAGAACGCCATCAATCGCGTCAGAGGATTCGACCGAGAAATTGAAGAGGCTATCAAGGCCTGCAAGTGGTTTGTGCTGTGCTGTAGCGAAGACGTCTTGCGCGAAGATAGCTTTGTGCGCGATGAAATGATTTATGCGCAATCGCACAAAAAACCTATTATTGTGGTGCGCCTGCAAGATATCATTCCACCTATCTCGGTCATCCGAAAAACGTGGATTGACTACTTCGAGCTGGGCTGGGATGCCACGCTGAACGAAATTCGGCGCGTTATGGCGCTGCCACCTGAGCAGGTTACCGAGCGTACATCTGTGCTCCCGACGAAGCACCCTAGCGCGCGCACACGCCTCGCGCCTATCACGAGCAGCGATCCTCAAAAGAACCGCGCTCAGCTCATTGCGCGCGTGCGCCGCGACTGGATCGAGGGCATTCTGTATCCAACGCTGGAAGATGCCCGCCACGTGCTGAAAATTGGCATCGCGCCCAAGAGCGACGCTGTGCTGAACCATGAAGGCTTCAATTATACGATTGATCCAGAGGCAACAATTGAGACGATTTTCAATGATATTAGCGAGCGCCGACTGCTCATTCTAGGCGATCTCGGCGCAGGCAAGACCGTGCTGCTGCTGCAACTGGCGGAAGCGCTGCTGGCACAGGCAGAGCGCAGCCCTGCAGCGCGGGTGCCAGTCGCGTTCAACCTCGCCTCTTGGGCACAAACGCGCAAGCCTATCTTCGACTGGATAAATGAGGAACTCAGGCGCTTCTACGATGTGCGCGCTCGCAGAGCGCTGGAGCGCTGGATGAAGAACGACGCGCTCATCTTCTTGTTTGACGGCTTGGATGAAGTGAAGGAAGAAGCGCGAGCCGCCTGCCTTGAGGCGCTCAACGAATTTCAGGCGCGGCACAAGCCGCCGATGGTAGTGTGCAGCCCCGTGACTGACTACGAGAGCCTGCCTCAGAAGCTCAACCTGAAGAGCGCTATCCTGCTCAAGCCGCTCAGTCAAGCGCAGGTAGACCAATTCCTATCGGCAGGAAACTTGACGCGCTTGAAACGACTGGTGGAAAGCGACCCCGTGGTGCAAGAGATGAGCCGCAATCCTTTCCTGCTCAACACGATGGCTTACGCCTACGACGACTCAAACCCTGACTTGGAAGGCATGAGCAAGCCTCGCGACCCTGCTGAGCGCCGCGAACACCTCTTCGATGCTTACATCCGCCGCCGTTTTGCCGAGAGTCCGCGCAAGCCTTATAACCTTGACGACACGCTGCGTTATCTACGCTTCCTCGCCAAGAACATGCAGACTTACAGCCAGACCATCTTCCGCCCTGAGCTGATGGATGAGCGCTGGCTAGGTGAAGCAAAACTGAAATTCATGCGAATCGAGAATCTCGCTCTTATTACTCTGTTGCTGATATCTTCTCTTGTCTGGCTTGCATTTGGACTTTCGCTGGAAGTAGGGTGGTGGGTGGTATTGATGCTCATGTTGATAGGGCCTGCAATATCATTCATTGCGCTTCGAGGCATAGCTTTAACATGGGGATTGGCTTGAGCGTTTATTTGAAGAACGACTACATGACATAAAACGCACCTTAGTAGCTTTCCGTCTTCGCCAAAAGAGGCTTATTCCTTTCAACTTACAAGCATTTATTCATTTTGCTGTTGCGCTTAAAGTCACGCGCGCCTATGGCGGCGGCTTTGTCTTCGCCCACCGCTACTTGCGCGAGACCTTAGCGGGTTTAGACAGTCTAGCAGTGCTGGCAAAACGCGCTGCAAGTGACTCTGAAGCGCTCGCTCAGCTTGTTGAGGCGACTGAACGAGCGCCGGATATCCTCGTCAGCCTTTCGAAACACCAGGATGACGATGTGAGACGCGCCGCAGTTGAAGCGCTTGGACGATTTGGCGACGTGCAGGCAATCAAGCCACTCATCGCGCGCCTGAAGGACACAAGCTGGGTTGTGAGGTATACAGCAGCTAGAGTAATAGGAGTGCTTGGTGATGCACGCGCAGTTGAGCCGCTCATCGCGTGCCTAGGAGATAACCTAAATGTAGTGCGCGCAGCGGCTGAGGCGCTAGTGAAAATTGGTGCGCCAGCGGTTGAGCCGCCCATCGAGCGCTTGCGCGATGATGATTGGTATGTGAGGCGCGCAGCGGCTGAGGCGCTGGACAAACTAGCATGGCAGGCTCAGACGCAGGAGCAGCAAATTGCTTATCTGATTGCAAAAGGGTCTTGGAACGAACTCGTCCAGATTGGTGCGCCGGCAGTCGAGCCGCTCATCGAGCGCTTGCACGATGGAAACTGGGGCGTGAGGGACGCAGCAGCACAAGCACTGCGTTCCATTGGCACGCCAGAGGCATTGGCAGCGCTGGAAGCGCGGCGCAGTCGCCGGCAGTGAGCGATTCAGCGAAAGCGCTCAAGTCGCTGCGCAGGCAACAAGAATTGCGCCATCGCTGGACGCTCAGCCGCGCATCGCCAGAGTCGCGCGAAAGTCTTATCGAGCCAATCGAGAGAGCGCCGCGTGCGCAGGGCGCGGATTGTTCAGCCGATAGCGACCATCAGCGCTCTCTGCGGCATGAAATGGCGCATTGGTCACTGGCATGCCGCGTTTTTGAAATCAGCCGCGATATCTTTCAACCTGCCCTCAGGGTCTTGCGCCCTCGCCTTCGCTGAGCAAAAGCGACGGCGGTCACTACAACGCTCATCTCGCGCCAGCATACAGGATAATTCGCTCAACGCCGCATGCTGCCCAAATTTTCAAGTTGATAGGCGCTCTCAGGTATAATATGCGCAAAAATAGAGCGAACAGGCAGGCTTTGGGCATGAAAATCTTGATCGTAGACGACGAGCAGAACATCCGAGAGCAGTTGAGCAAGCGCCTGCGGCGGGAAGGCTTCACTGTGTTCACAGCTGCTAACGGCTTGGAAGGCTTGCGCCAATTTCACGCCGAGCGCCCAGACTTGGTAGTGCTGGATATCGTCATGCCCGAGATGGACGGCTTGACGGTCTGTCAGCGCATTCGTGAGGTTGCAGAGACGCCGATCATGATGCTCTCAGCGAATGCGATCACTGAAGAAGACGTGGTGCGCGGCTTGACAGCAGGCGCCGACGAGTACCTTGAGAAGCCTGTTGGCATGGACGCCTTCGTGGCGCGCGTGCGCGCTCTGCTGCGCCGCGCGGCGATGGCCAGCACTGAGAATGAGAAAAGCTACTCGGACGGTCACTTGACGATAGATCTGAAGCGCCGTCAGGTCTTCGTGCGCGGCGTGAAAGAACATCTGACGCCGACTGAGTTCAAGCTGCTGGCAGTGCTTCTGGAGAACGCTGGGCGCGTTGTCTCGCAACGCGAGCTGCTGGAGCAGGTCTGGGGGCAGGAATACGCGGATGATGTGTACTACCCGCGCGTGTACATCAGCCAGCTGCGCCGCAAGATCGAACCTGATCCCGCCAATCCGACGTATATTCTGACCGAGCATCGCGTCGGCTATCGCTTCGAAAAGCAGTCGAACAGCTGAGCGGGTTGAGGACGGGCTGTGGCACTCAGCGGCATCGCCTTGATTGTGAGCGTGGTGGCGCTCTTGCTCTCGCTGATGATGCTCACGCTCGTCCTGTGGCAAGATTCGAAGAGCGCCAGCAGCTGCACCTACGCGCTCTTCGTCGGCTTGATGCTTTTGTGGATCAGCGGTGTGCTGCTCAGCCGCTTGGGCAGCATGGTTGGCGTCGCGCCCGAGCTGATCGGCTTAGGGCTGCGCTTGAACGATCTCGGCTTCGCAGGCGCGTGCGTCGTCGGCTATTTGCTGATCTTCGTGCTGAGCAGCGGGCAGAATCACCCTGCCGGGCGGCTGGTCCACGCAGCTGTCTTAGGCGTCTTGGCGTTGCAGACAGGCTTGATCCTCAGCGCAGAGCCTGCGCGCTACCAGGTGCGCGCCGATGGCGCCCTCATCTACCGCTTGAATGAGCTAAGCGTGCTGACCTACAGCGCAGTGAGCGCAGCGACGCTGATACTGGCGTGGCAACGCCGCCGCAAGCTGAAGAGCCGTTGGTCGCTGCTTGGCATCAGCCTGTTCTCGCTAGGCGCGCTGAGCGAGTTGATCAGCCCTGAGCTGCGCTACCGAGGGCTTGGCAGCAGCCTGAGCGCCATCGGCACATTGGCGATCAGCTACGCCATGCTGCAGACGCAGATCATCGCGCCGCTGATCGGACGTGCGCAACAGTTGGAGAGCGTGCGCGCCGTCGGCTTATCCATCACGCAAAGCCTGAACCTTTCGCAAGTTTTGGCGACCATTGCTGAGCGCGCCGCGCTGATTCTGCAAGCGGATAGCGCGCTCATCTTCCTCAATCACGGCGACTATTTAGAGCTTGCGGCTGAGTACAATCTCTCGCCGAAGTTCATCGGCACGCGCCTTGCCTATGGCGAAGGCTTAGTCGGCTACGCAGCCAAGACCCGCCAAACACAGCATGTTGAGAATTACAAGCGCGATTGGGGCGGCGCGCCTGATGTTCCGTACGCCAAAGAAGGCTTCGGCGCGGCTGTGGCAGTGCCGCTGCTGCTCGATCAGGATGTACAAGGCGTGTTGCTGGTCGTGGCGGGCGTGGATAGCAAGCGCTTTGACCGCGATGATTTACACTTGCTCGGCTTGCTCAGTCCGCAAGCGGCGATCGCCATCGCGAACAGCCGAAATTACGAAGCGCAGCGTCAACTGGCAGATGAGCTGACCGAGGCGACCAATCGGCTGCGCGATATGGACAAGATCAAGACGCAGATGTTACAAATGACTAGCCATCAGCTGAAAAATCCGTTGTTCTCTGCGCTATCCACGCTGGAAAATTTGCAACACGAGGTGCGTGACTTAGCCAACAGCGATTTACAAGAGGGCTTGAATATCATCCGCGCTGAATTGCAGCGCATGGAGCGCATCGTCTCGAATATTCTGAATTTAGAGCGGGTGCAAAATGGCAAGCTCGCCTTCAGCGAGCTGAACATCGAGCCGATCGTCGAGGCAGTGGCGCGCGACTTCAAGCATCAGGCGCAGCAGCGCAATATCGCGCTCAACGTCACCTGTGAGCCGCTGCTGCCCCCGTTGCGCGGCGACCGTCACTTCTTGACGCAAGCGCTCGCCAACGTGGTGGAGAATGCGCTCAAATTCACGCCTGAAGGCGGCTGCGTGAGCGTGCAAGCCGCCGTCATCGAAGATTGCGTGGTGATCAAGGTCAGCGATACGGGCGTCGGCATCGCGCCCGCCGATCTCTCGCGCGTGTTTGAGCGCTTCTTCCGCGCCGAGCATCCGAAAATGGCGCATGCGCGCGGCTCAGGCTTGGGGCTGAGCTTGGTGAAGGCAGTGATAGATGCTCACAACGGGCGAGTCTGGCTGGAGAGCACGCCGGGCGAAGGCACAACGGTCTACATGGCACTGCCTATCTCGCCTTCGCTGTCTCCAGTGCAGTAACTCTATGCGATTAGGTGTGATAGGTGGCGGGCAGATATTATGATTAACTTGTACGATATCCTCGAGGCAGCAGACGGGCAACTTTTTGGCGAGGCAAGCGCTGTGCTATTCACAGATTTCTGCTTTGATGCACAGCGCGCTCAGCGTGGGCAGCTCTTTGTGACGCTCAAGACCGAGCGAGGCGACGGACATCAGTTCATGCGCGAGGCAGTTGAGCATGGCGCGCTGGGCATCATGTGTCAGCGCCCGCCTGACTTCGACACAGAAGGCCTGACCGTGATCTTGGTGCGCGATGTTGAGGCGGCGCTGCTGAACTGGGCGAGCATCGCGCTCAAAAAGCTTGGCACGACTGTGATCGCGGTTGCAGGCAGCGCAGCAGCGACTGCCGCGCGCGAGGCGATTGCGGCTGTGCTAGGCGTGCGTCATCGCGTCTATAAGGGCGTTGATACTTTCGGCGGCAAACTGAGCCTGCCGCTTGCGCTCGGTCGCCTTACCGCTGAAGATCAATTCGCCGTGCTAGAGATACCGCTCCTGCAGCGCGGCAGCATGAGCGAGCTAGTGACGATCCTCAAGCCGCTGGTCGGCGTGGTGACCGACCTGAACCACGGCGGCATGGCTCACTTTGAGCTACGCGACCTGCTCGCTCAGGAGTACGCGACGCTTGTGACCTGTTTGCCCGCCAATGGCTTAGCCGTTCTGAACTACGATGACGATCAAATTCGCCCCATGTCCCAGCAGACTGCCGCCAAGGTGCTGACCGTTGGCTTAGATCGCGGCGAGGTCGCTTTTGGCGCAGATTTCACGGCGTACAACCTGCTCTTGGGGCGCGATAAAACAGGCTTTGATTTGCGTTATGCAGGCGAGCGCTACCTCGGACGATGGGTTCCGTTGCTGGGCGCGCATACGCTCTATGGCGTGCTGGCAGCGCTGGCAATCGGCAGCGCGTATGGCGTCTCGGTGACCGAAGGCCTGAACGCGATCAAAGCGCTGCAACCGCTGCCTGGTCGTTTGAATCCACTGGAAGGCGTGAACAACTGCCTGTTGGTGGACGATAGCTACGACGCCAATCTGCCAAGCACATTAGCGCTGCTGGATTG